>JAJZVJ010000403.1 GCA_021845705.1 bacterium | reverse complement strand
CCAATACCCCCGCTACGGGGGTTACGCTTTCCCTGACCTATGCCGATTCCGAATCGGGCGTAAAGAACCTGATGTATAAAAATCTCGGCGGCGGCTGGTCCGCGGCTGAATTGCCGCAGGGAACCTCCGCCTGGATGCTACTCCCCGGTGATGGCAGCAAGCAGGTCTACCTGCAGGTAACCGACAATGCCGGCAATACCCAGCAGTACGCGGACACCATAAACCTGGTTTCCGGAACTACCCTGGCCGGTTCGGCAGTGAACGGCACCGCCAGCGGGGTCATGGGCGAGACGCCCGAAACCTTCAGCGCGCCCGCTGTCCTGACCTGGACGCCTACCGGCGCTCCCCTGGGCGGCAAAACGCTCTCCTTCTATTTTAACGGGTCCACGCAGACCGCGGTTACCGACGCCTTCGGCTCCACCTCTACCGTCTTCAACGTGCCGGCAGCTTCCGGGACCTATGTGTACTCCGTATCCTTCTCTACCGACGGGGTATACTCGGCTGACTCCTCTACCGGCATAGTTACCGCGGCCCAGCGCGCTTCTTCCATAGTCACCGACGATGTCAACGGGATTTCGGGGGCGATCTTTACGGCGAAAGCCACCCTTAAGGATTTCAACCAGCAGCTGCCTATAAACGGCTCTACCATAACTTTTGTTTTCGAAGGCTCTACCTTAACCGCCATGACCAACGGCATCGGCGTGGCCACGGTAACTTTTACCGCCCCCGTCGCCACGGGTTTCTACGACTACAACGCCTCCTATGACGGAAGCCCGGTTTACGGCCCAAAAACCTCCACCAGCAGGGTGGGCGTAGGGCTGCGCGTGACCAGCCTGGTGGTGCCCGGCCTGACGGTCCTGGCGCAGGACGTTTTCAACGCGCAGGCCACGCTGATGGACGGGACCATGACGGTGGTGGGGTCCACCATCACCTTTGTTTTCCAGGGTTCCACGCAGACCGCAATAACCGACGCTTTGGGCGTGGCGCTTTCCTCCTACACCGCCCCGGCTTCCTCCGGAACTTTCGCCTACACAGCTTCCTTCCCCGGCGACCCTACTTACACCGCCAGCTCCGGGGGGGCCAACATTACCGTGAACCGGCGCCCGCTCAGCCTGGCGGGGGACGTCCTGCAGGGCTATGTGAACGCGGCGTTCCAGGCCCGCGCTGTGCTTTCCGACGGGGCCAATTCACAGAAGGTGGCTGGGAAAACCATAGTTTTCGTTTTTGAAAGTTCTTCGGCCACGGCCGTTACCGATTCCAACGGCGTGTCCACGGCCGTATTCAATTCAGGTGCGCTGCAACGCGCTTCTACCTGCTACTATTATTTCTCCGGTGACTCCGGCTACACTTTCGCGGACTCGACCGGCGCCGTCTCTATAGACAGGCGCCCGGTGGCGCTGGCCGCCTCCGACACCTCCGGCCTGCTCAACTCCAGCTTCACGGCCACGGCCGAACTTAAAGACACCGCCTTCACCCCGGTCGGCATAGCCGGAAAAACTATCACCTTCAGCTACCTCGGCTCCACCCAGACAGCGGTCACCAACAGCATCGGCGTAGCCACCGTCACCTACCAGACAGGGGTTTCCACGGGCTCCTACGACTTTTACGCCTCTTTCGACCAGGACGCGGTATACGTGGCGGCCTACGACACCGGGACCGTGACCATGTCCAGGCGCCCTTCGGCCGTCACCGCTTATCCCACCTACATTGCCGCCCTCAACACAATAAAGCTGGTGGCTGATCTGAAAGACGGAATAACAGGGAATTATATCAGCACCCAGCCCATAGTTTTCAATTATGACGGCGTGCCCCAGTCCACCACCACCGGGGCCTCCAGCCCCGTAGCCGGCAGGGCCAACGCCGTTTACCCAAGCACCGGCGTGGCCGGGACCTACAGTTTCTACGCCGATTTCGCCGGCAACTCGCTTTACGACGGCAACAGCAGCACGGCCTCCATAGTTGTAAGCCAGCGCCCGGTGAACCTGGCGGCCTTCCCCCAGACCGCCGTTCTGGGAACGACCTTCACCGTAACCGCCGAATTCCGCGACGGCACAACCAACGCCTTAGTGGACGGCAAGGCTATAAGAATAGCCTTCAGCACCGCGCCGGCCGCAATTTCCCTTGTCACGAACTCTGTTACGGCCTCGGGGGGAGCGGTTTCAACTTACAGCACCCCCGTAAGCACCGGAACTTTCAACTGGTTCGCTAATTTCGCGGGAGATTCCACGTACTCGCCCGCCAGCTCGACAGGCACGCTCACCGTGACCAGGCGCTCCCCTACCCTTACGGCGATCGCCGCCCCGAAATATGTCTGGGACGATATCCCGCTTAACGCCACTTTTATGGACGGCATAACGCCCATCCCTTCAGCGCAGTTGTCCTTCTCCTTTAACGGGTCATCAAATACCGGCACGACGAACGGTTCGGGGCTTGCGACTTCCCTTACGTTCTCCTCGGTAAGCGTCCCGGGGAGTTACAACTTCACGGTGTCGTTCGCCGGGGACGCCAGTTATTCGGCCCAGACCAGCAGCACCGCGTTTACGTTGAACGCCAGGCCTTCAACTTTAAGCCTTGGCCCGGTCTCGGCTATAGCCAATTCCTCGGTAACGCTGTCAGCCGCTCTTACCGATACGAACAACGGTACCCGCATCATGAACGGCAAGACGGTCAGTTTTACCCTGCAGGGAGCCACTTACACGGTTACTGCCGTTACCGACGCCTCCGGGATAGCCAGAGCCGTATACACCTCGTCATCCGTTACCGGGAACTA
>JAJZVJ010000402.1 GCA_021845705.1 bacterium | reverse complement strand
ACCGGCGTCGCGCACGGTGTGCGCGACGCCGTGAGCGACGGGCCCATACCCTTGCCAGGCCCCCGACTCAGCTTCCTGTTAGATACAGTTGAATTGTGTCGCTTCGCTCCACCCGCGGCCTTAAATTTATAAATGAGAACTACAATCAAAGCTCCTGCGACTATTGAAGGCATCGGCCTGCATAAGGGGAAGGCTGCGCGCGTTACTTTTTTGCCGGCGGACGGGGCTACGGGGTTCCGGTTTATCAGCACCGCTTTCGGTGAGCCGCTGCCGGCGCGGCTGGACAGGGTCGCGGGGACCGCGCGCGGGACCAATATCAGCGACGGGAAAAGCACGATTTACACCGTCGAGCATCTGCTTTCGGCCGCGGCCGGGCTCGGGATAGACGACCTCGATATCGAGATAAGCGGGGAAGAGCCGCCCGCCGCCGACGGCTCGGCGCTGCCCTTCGCCGCCGCGCTCCTCAAGGCCGGCCTGCTCGAAAAGCCGGGGCAGGAGCGCAAAGAGCTCAAGCTCTCCGGCAATATTGAAATGGCCAAAGGGGACAGCCGCTATTCGGCCCGCCCCTCCCCAGGCGTATCTTTCAAGCTGACCTACGATTACCCTCACGCGCTGGTAGGCCGCCAGGTGGTGGAATTCACCCTGACCCTTGAAAACTACCTGGCCCTGGCGGCGCCGGCCCGCACCTTCGGCTTCACCCATGAACTGCAGGCCCTCAAAGCCGCGGGCCTCGCCCTGGGCGGCTCGCTGGACAACGCCATAGTGATAGGAGAAACGGAGATCATGGCCAAGGGCGGCCTGCGCTTCCCGGACGAATTCGCGCGGCACAAACTGCTGGACCTGATAGGCGACCTGGCCCTGGCCGGCCTGCCCCTGAAAGACATCCGTATAGAAGCCGTGCGCCCCGGGCACGCCGCCAATGTCAATTTTGCTAAACTATTATTGGAGAAGGCAAAAAACAAATGAACGAAGCCAAACCGCGCCATTACAAACCAGTACGCGTAATCCCCTGCGAAGAGATATTGAAAATTATTCCCCACCGCTACCCTTTCATGATGGTGGACCGGGTGGAAGTAGTGGAGGAAGGCAAATACTGCGTAGGCGTAAAGTGCGTCAGCGCGAATGAACTTTATTTCCACGGCCATTTCCCCGAGAAACCGATAATGCCCGGCGTGCTGATGCTGGAGGGCATGGCCCAGACCGCGGCCGCGATGATGATGAACCTCCCGGAAACCAAGGGAAAACTCGCCTTCTTCGCGGGGATAAACCGCGCCAAGTTCCGCCGCCAGGTAGTGCCGGGCGACGTACTGAAGATGCACGTGGAGATAATCCGCGTTAAAAGCCGCATAGGCAAGGTAAGGGCCGAAGCCTGGGTGGGGGACGAGACCGCCGCCGAAGCCGAACTCACTTTCGCGATACCGTAAACCGGAGGACAACATGGCAACGAAGATACACCCCACCGCGGTAATAGACCCCAAAGCGGAGATAGACAGCGACGTGGAGATAGGCCCCTTCACTGTGGTGGGCGAAGACGTGCAGATAGGCGCCGGAACCAAGATAGGCCCCCAGTGCATAATCGAGTTCTCCACCATCGGCAAGAATAACCTCTTCACCGGCGCCGCCTACGTCGGCATGCCGCCGCAGGACTGGTCCTACAAGGGCGAGCACACCCGCTTCACCATGGGCGACAACAACGTCATACGCGAGAACGTAACGCTGCACCGCGGTTCGCACGCGACCAATCTCACCTCTATGGGCTCCGGCTGCATGCTGATGGCCAACTCACACCTCGGCCACGACTGCCGCGTAGGCAACAACGTCATCCTGGTGAACTCGGCCGCGCCGGCGGGGCACGTGCACATAGGCGACAGGGCCACCATCTCCGGCCTGGTCGGCATCCACCAGTTCACGCGCATCGGCGCCTACGCCATGGTCTCCGGAGGCGGCATGGCGAACCAGGACATCATCCCCTACGTGATAGCCCGCGGCGACCGGGCCAAGCCCGTCAGCCTGAACCTGGTGGGCCTGAAGCGCAACGGCTTCACCCGCGAGCAGATAAAGTCCATCAAGCACGTCTTCAAGACACTTTTCTTCCACAACCTGCCGCTCAAAGACGCAATAGCCCGGCTGCGCGGCGAGAACCTGCCGCCCGAGGCCGCCCTGATCCTGGACTTCTGCGAAGGCACCAAGCGCGGCATAGCCCGCCCCCGCAGGAGCGCGGCAGCGCTTGAAACAGCGGTCAACGACTGATGGGCGAGAAAATAGGACTGGTGGCGGGCGGCGGGAGTTTCCCCCTCCTTTTCGCGGCCGAGGCGAAAAAAGCCGGCCGCGAAGTCTACGTCGTGGGCCTTGAAGGCATAACCCCGGCGACCATAGAAGCCTACGCCGCCGAAACCAAATATTTCAAGCTGGGCAACATCAACGGGCCGCTCACCTACCTGAGGGAGCGCGGCGTAAAAAAAGCCATGATGGTGGGCGGCATACCGCACGTGAATATTTTCGGCGGCGTAATGCCGGACCTGCGCGGCGCCAGGCTCCTTTTCAAGCTCCGCGACAAAAAAGCCGGGTCCATCTTCAGCGCGGTGGCCGAAGAGTTCGCCAGGGACGGCATAGAGATAGTGAGTTCCGCCACCCTCCTCGAACACCTGCTGATAAAGCCGGGCCTTATAGCCGGCAAAAAACCGGACGCCGACACCCTCAAGACCGCCGCCTTCGGCTGGAAAGCCGCCAAAGCCCTTTCCGCCTTCGACATCGGCCTCACCGTAGTACTGCGC
>JAJZVJ010000401.1 GCA_021845705.1 bacterium | reverse complement strand
CACGTTCGGGATGGCGTATTTGACCAGTTTAACCCTGTCATAGGCGGGGTAGGCCATGTCGGGGGAGCCTTCCATGACGGAGACGTCCGTGAGATAGCTTACTGTTGAGTCGGTTATGGAATAGGCGTAATCTATGTCCGCCGTCTGCAGGCCGGGCAGGTAGTCGTAGGAGAGATAGGCTCCCGGGCTTTTTCCCCTTTCGCGCAATATGCAGCGTATCCCGCGCCTGGTGACGGTCCAGCTCTTGTCGGCGTGGATCTCTATGTTCACGTCGTTAAGCCAGGTAATGTAGGCGTCGTTGGGATAATCCGCCGGCTTGGGCGGGTTGGCGAGCAGGCGCGCTATTTCGGGGTCCTTAAGCGGTTCGCCCGCGCCGGAATTGTATTCTTTGACGAACTGTATCTTCATAACCTCGCCGCGCGGGAAGGTCAGTTCCTTCCCGGCCGCCGTGATGCTGACGGCCGAGGCGTCCATGGCGGTAACGTCGCCGTTTATTTCGTCGCCCTTGTTAAGGTAGAGGAGGTCGGCCCCGGCGGGGGCGGCGGAGAGGAACAGGATAACGCAGAGTGAAAGTCTTTTCATGTCATTTCCCCTTTGAAGAAAGGTCCCGCAGGAAGACCTGGCCCTTGGTATAGCTGGCCGCTTTTTCTATGAAAGCCTTGTACAGCGCGTAATCCTGCGCAGGGATAATGCGCTCTTTCCTTTCCCAGGACACCTTGCAGTTTATGCTGTTGCCGGCCCCTTTCGAGCATTCCGAGCGGAAGGACGCGTACTTGTTCGCGAGGTCTATCTTTCCCGGGAAAGAGACTATTTCGAAGTTGGCGGGCACCAGGATAGTATAGTTCTGGTACCTGCCCATGGAGTCTTCGTACTCTATGGGGTAGCGGCGCTTATCGAGAGAGATCTCCCTTATCCTGTACTGCTCTAGCTCGAAGTCGGGTATTTTCACTATCAGGATATTGCCGGCGCGCTGGGGGTAGTCTGGCACGTAGTATTTTGTGGCCAGCGTGAAGGGCTCTTCTATCTTCTCGGCGTTGTTGACCTCGTAGGAGAGGAGTTCCGCGGAAGGGGCCACGGACTTGGCGAAGCTCTGGAAGGCCCGTTTCTGCTCCTCTTTCTTTATGGAGCGGTAGTAGGAGCGGAGGCCGCCTTCACGCGAACCCGTGTAGTGCATTCTCTCGGCTATCTCCGCCGCCCCGGAAGAGGAGAGGTTTACGGTGAAGTCGTAGTAACTGCCGTTATCGGAAGGCGCGGGCACCGGGATATAGTCTATCTTGTTGGCGAAGATGTTCAGCACGTGCACGCCGTAATCGAAGCTGGCTATCTCGGGATAGCGGTAGTCGAAGTTGGTGGAGTCCAGGAAAACATGCCTGCCGCCTATTTCCGCCACGGTTATGGCGTGGTCGAAACCCAGCTGCGGGATGCTGTAATCTATCTCGTTCATGTTGTTGGTGTTGAGCAGGATGGGCGAAGCCTTTATCCCGGCCACTTTCAGCATGGTGGTGAGGAGCAGCGACTTGTCTATGCAGCAGCCGTAGCGGCGCTTCCAGGTGAGGTTGGCGTCGTACCCGCCCCAGCCGGAGGCGACGCCGACCTTTACGGCTATGTAGCGGATCTCTTTCTGCACGTAATGGTAGATCTTGGCGGCTTTCTGTTCCTCGGTCCTGGAATCCTTCACAAGGTCCAGCGTGAATTTTACCAGCTCCGGGGAAGGTTTCGTGCGCTCGTCGTGCATGGCGCGGGTCCAGTCGAAAACCCTGTCCCATTCCTTGAAGATGGAGCCGCGCATGAAGGGGGCCACGTCCTCGTAGGAAGGCATATACGGCTCGTCCACCAGCGGCGGCACGTTCTCCAGCGCCCAGGCGTAGGTCTTCATGCCGCCGGCCGAGGAAACGGCGGGTTTATCGTCGCCCAGCCCGGAGAAATTCTTTACGGAATAGTAGAAAGTGGTGCTCTCGGGGACGGTCACGGCTATCTCGGAGCGGGCTACCGGCCCCTGGTCGTCCTGGAACCCCCAGGTCGGAAAAAAGAAATCCTTGCGGAAGGGGTTGAAGGTCACTGTCTCCGTTTCATAGTCCACTATCGAGCCCACCTGGACGTTGGGCATCACATACTGGGTGCAGACGCTGCCGCTGACGAAGAAGTCCCCGCCTTCCTCCTGCGGCTTGGAGGTCTTGATCTTGGAGGGGTCCAGGGTCGAGATGGTCCCGTCCGGGCCGTAGACGCTGGCCTTCAGTATCTTTACGCGGTCGCGGCCCTCCTCGGCGCAGGCGATAACCTGTCCCCAGGCCTGCTTGACCGACTCTTTGAGGATCTGCCTGACCTGGGGGTGGCGGTAAACGGTGGTCCCGTCCGGGTTCAGCGTGTTGGAGCCGGAGTCCAGCAGTACCAGCCCGTTCATACCCGGATATTTCCGCGCCAGCGCTTGGGCCCGGGCGAAGGCCGCTTTGGCCGTTTTCATGTCCTCGGGAGAAGCTTCGGCGGCGGCTTCCTGTTTCCCGGCGGCCGTGCCCGCGAACTGGATCTCGGAAACATCGCGCCGCTTCAGCGCCTTTCCGCCGTCCAGCGAGACCGTTCCGCCGTCCAGCGAGACGACTTTCGCGTCAAGTTCCGCCCCGGAACGGAGCAGTATCGTTTCAGCCCCGGCCAGCCCGGAAAAGAACAGGGAAATAGAGATGATCAGCGGTATTTTCATTCGGCCTCCGAAAGTGTTCCGGGCGGACGCGGGCCAGCCGGGAAAAGCGCCCGGACCCGGGCGCGATATTAAAGAAATGGTAGTAAATTTAGAAGGAG
>JAJZVJ010000400.1 GCA_021845705.1 bacterium | reverse complement strand
TCCGATCTCTGAACTCCGGCCAGCGCGTCTTATAGAAGTTATCCAGGAACTTCGCGTACTCGTCTTTTTCCTTCTGGAGCCTCGCCAGTTTCTCGCCGCTGCGCGCGTAGGCGCCCGCGTTGCCGGCCGCGTACGCCAGCACCTTGGAATCCTCCACGCGCCCCTCCTGCAGGGTCTCGGCTTTCTCCAGGCTCAGGTACCCGCCAAGCTCGTCCTCGTAAGCTTTGCGGATCTTTTCCTTGTAGCGGTCCATATCGAGCGACAGCGAGAAATAACTGCCGAAGATGTTGTCCGTATATATATCGGTGTAGGCCCCGCTGATGTACGCTTTCAAAAGGGCGGGATCCGCCTTCATGCGCTGGTGCACATATATATCCTCGGCCAGGTAAGCTTCGTATTCGAACTCGAGCGGGTTGGCCCCGGCATCGGCGCGGTATTGGGGATAGTTGTAGTACTGCGAGGCGTGCACCAGCTCGTGCAGGTAGATGGGGCCGGCGTATTTCACGAGCTCCGCCCGCACCTCCTTGTTGCTCCACAGCACCTCCACCACCTTGGCGTCCTTAAAGCCCCTGGCCCTGAAGAATTTAAGGATGAACCTGGAATTGAAATAAACGGCGTTTTCCTCCGGCGCGAAGCCGGCCAGCCGCATGGAGGGGTCGTTCCTTACAAGCACGCGCAGGGCGGAATATTTCTTTGTCTTTTTAAGCCTGTCAAAGAGCTCTTTGCCGGACGGCACGGAACTGAGCCCGGCCCTGAACTCTTTTTTTAACTTGGCGCTGAGCCGGGCGTCGTACTGGTAAGCCCCGGCCGGGGACGGCAGCAGTAAAAGCGCCGCGAATAAAAATCCCCGTTCCATACGTGATATTATAGCCCTAATTCCGCGATTTGACAAAGACCGCGGCAATGTATAAGATTGGAGATGTTCGATTGATCTTGTCCGGAGGAATATATGGCTGAAAATAAAGGCGGAGAAATTATAGGCGCGTTCCTGGCGGGCGGCCTCATTGGCGCCGCTATAGGGATCTTGTTCGCCCCGAAAGCCGGGAAAGAGACCCGCGAACAGCTCGGGGACTGGATGGACGAGACCAAAGAGAAGGCCAAAGAAAAGTTCGACAAGCTGGAGGAAGAGATAAAGAACCGCAAAGAGCATCTCCTCAAGCACACGAACTGAGTCCGTGCCGCGGCGGGGGACACCGCCCGGCCGTACCCGCGCGGAGAACGCGCGGGCTTACCGCTGTACCGGTCTTCTGCCGCCGGAAGCGGAGCGGGCGTTTCCGCGCGGGCGCGGATTTTTATGCCGGCGTTTTTATGTGATAGAATAACTCCGGGTTTTAACATAGTCTGCGGCTAAAGTTTAAGGCCCGTCAAAGAGCACCGGGCTTTCAGGAGAAACCACGTGAAAACCGATAAATCCTTCATCGACGGGATCCTGTCGCACATCCCCCCCTCCAACAAGAATCTAAGGTCCCTCGCGGCCAGCCTGGTCACAAGGCTGAAGCGCAATCCTAGGGATTTCTGGGCCTGGGATAACCTCGCTAACCTGTACTTCAGCAAAGGTTTTATTCTCCAGTCCATAGACATTTACCGCAAGGCCCTCTCGATCCAGCCGAAGCTTCCCATTGTCCGCATGCGCATAGGGATAGCCTATTACAGGCTGGCGTGCCTCGACGAAGCGATCGCCGAGCTGGAGCGGGCCGTGAAGATGGACCCGGACCTGGCCATGGCGCATTACTACCTGGGGTTCGCCTACTACCACAAGGGGGATTCGGACCAGTCCCTCCACCATTTCCAAAGGGTGAAAGAGACCAGTCCCGAGACGCGCATCGTGTACTACCACATGGCCGAGGATTATCTCCAGCGCAGGCGCTTCCAGGACGCCATCGACGTCCTGGAGAAGCTGCTTAAGCTCAGCCCCTCTTCGGCCACCGCCTGGTATAAACTGGGGCAGGCCTATCTTGGGCTTTATAAGAATATGGAAGCGGCCAACGCTTTCCGCGAGGCTTTCAAGAACAACCCCAAGGATAAACGCTCCGAGAACATGCTGGAGATGCTGACCAACGTCCCCGGGATCTGACGCTCTTAAATTCACGAACCTTGGCCGCGCTCCCGCCCGTTCAGTTAAAAGGCCGGGAAGGAAAACACCAGGCAGGCCGGCGGCTTTTTTATTCAACTCTGACTGTTTAAGCGCTCAGCGCTCTATGCTTACCGGCATGCTGCCGCCGGCTTTTACCATCCCGAAAAGCGCGCGGGCCGCGGCCGTCTGGAATGCCTCCAGCGAACAGAAGGCGCAAAGCCCGGCGGAAGCCTCCAGCCCGTTCAGGACGAACGGGCTGCCGAAAGCCAGCGCTACGGAGGCGGCGGCGCCAGCTATGGCGCCGGCCAGCGCCGTCCGCTCTTCCTCCGCAAGATTAATACTGCCGCTGCCGGCGCGCGGCCTGGAAAAACAGCCGGCCGCCAGCCGCATTCCGCACCCCGGCTGGTAAGGCTCCACGCGCGCTCCCAGGCGGGCGAGCTCCGCGGCGAAGGCGCCCCCCTTCCAGTTTTCGCGCCGTGTAAGAGGTTCGAAATAACCTATGGTTTCCCCCGGCTTCACGCTGAAACTTCCCTCTCCGAAAGCCCAGGCCAGACAGGAGGGAGCCGCCTCCGCGTTGAAGGCCCTGTGTTCCGGGCAGCCCGCTGTATCCCGCGGCGGGGGCGCCGAACGGAAAGGCAAAAGTTTCCTGACCAGCAGGTCCTGCCTGGCAAGAGCCCGCTCCACCGCGGCCTCCGTTATAAGACCGTCGTTAAAGGCCTTCAC
>JAJZVJ010000399.1 GCA_021845705.1 bacterium | reverse complement strand
CCCCAACCCGATGATCGTACGCGGCGGTAAGGCCTTCCTGGCGCTTAATTTCTTCGTCTCGAAACAATTTTCGGAGGCTTTCGGCTTTTCCCTGGCGTATAACAAGGCCGCCGGTTCGCTGGATTCCCGGAGAACCGTTAATATAACCTCCGTAAATTATTTCACCTACAACGACAAGACCCGGATAGTGGTGTACATGGAGGAGCCGCTGGAGTGGCAGGCTTCCCAGAAAGAGAACAACCTGTTCAAAATAAACATCTTCGGCGGAGTGATCGCCAAAGAAGAAAAACTTTCCATAGGCGACGGTGCGGTGCGGGGCATTGACCTGATACAGGAGAATAAGACGGCCCTCGTGGTCATAGACCCCGACGCTAATTTCGGCAAGGTCAACGTGTTCAAGCTTTCCGGCCCGGACCGTCTTGTAATAGACGTTTCCAAGGAGGCCGCGAACGTGTCCCAGAGCATAGCCGGGGCGGGCGCGGACGCCGGCGCCGCGGCGGCCGTCCTCACGCCTTCCGGCGGCGGCTTCGAGCTCGCCGCGGCCAGCGCAGCCGTGGCCGTCTCCACTTCCGCCGGGGTCAGCATCCCGGACAAGCTGGATCTGGGCGCCGCCAGGAAAAAAATAGTCATAGACGCCGGTCACGGCGGCAAAGACCCGGGCGGCCGCAAACTTTTCGGGCTTAAAGAAAAGGACCTGAACCTGCTGGTCGCCAAGGACCTCTACGCCCTGCTTAAGAAGGAAGAGCTCTTCGACGTGGTCATGACGCGCAACTCCGACGAGTTCATCCCGCTCGCGGACCGTTCCATGATCGCCAATAATTTCAAGGCGGATATGTTCATCTCCATCCACGCCAACGCCTCCCGCGACAGGCGCGAGAAGGGTTTTGAGATCTATTTCATGTCGGAAAAGGCCTCTGACCCCTGGGCCGCGGAAGTGGCCGATTATGAAAACTCGGTGGTCGGGCTGGAAGACGGGGAAGGGCAGGGCGACCCGGCGGCGATGCTCCTGCATTCCATGGCCCGCAACGAATACCTGAACGAGGGCAGCCGCCTGGCCGGGCTTGTTACCGCGGAGATGGAAAAGCATACCCCTTTCGTGAACAGGGGGGTGAAGCAGGCCGCTTTTTACGTGCTGCGCGGGACCTACGCCCCCGGCATCCTGGTCGAAGTGGGCTTTATGACCAATTCTTCCGACCAGAAACACATGAACGATAAAAAAACGCAGGCGAAGGTCGCCAACGCGATCTACAAAGCGGTCATGAAGTACGCGGAAATGAAGAAGTGGAAATAAGATCTCAGGGATAGAGGATCGAGGGTCAAAAATCCGCCGGCGCCGGATCGGCCCCGCTCCGTTGATCCCCGATCTTGGACTTTCGATTCCCGATCACCTATATGAAAGACAGCGATAGGCCGATAGGCATATTTGACTCCGGGCTGGGCGGGCTGACGGTTTTTAAAGAGCTGCGCTCCCTGCTGCCCGGAGAAGACCTTATCTATTTCGGGGATACCGCCCGGGTCCCGTACGGGACGAAGTCGGCGGAGGCCGTCCTGGCTTTTTCCAAGGAGATCTCTGCCTTCCTTCTCGGTAAAAAAATAAAACTCCTGCTGGTGGCCTGCAATACCGCCTCCTCGCTGGCCCTGGATGAGATCCGGAAAATTTCCCCGGTACCGGTGCTCGGCGTAATAAAGCCGGGCGCTGAATCGGCGCTGAAAGCGGCGCCCTGGGGCGGCACCGTGCTCGTCACCGGGACATCCGCCACGGTGAACAGCAGGGCCTATTCCAGGGCCCTGGCCGGATCGGAAAAGAAGGTCAGGGTAACGGAGAAGGCCTGCCCGCTTTTTGTCCCGCTCGTAGAGGAAGGCTGGTGCACAAAACCTGCCGCCCTGATAGCCGCGCGCGAGTATCTTGCGCCGTTCAGGGGGAAAGCGGACGTCCTTATCCTCGGCTGTACCCATTACCCGCTCCTTAAAAAAGTTATCTCCCGGGTAATGGGGCCGCGCACTAAAATAGTGGATTCGGCCCGGGCGGCGGCCCTCGGAGCCAGGCAAGAGCTGGTCTCGCGGGGCCTCTTGAACCGTTCGCGCCGGGGAAGGTCGGAGTTCATCGTCAGCGACGCCCCCGCCAGGTTCTCGGAACTGGCGTATAAACTTCTCGGGATCAGGGCGGGAAAAGTGGCGGTTAAAAGGTTTTAGCTTTCCGGCCGGTTTTGGGGGGGCATCTTGGCGGGCCGTGTATGGATTTAGCTGCGGACAGGAATGGAGGAACGGGTTATGAATAAATCTTTGATAGCGGTGACGCTGCTGCTTTACGGTGTGGCTCTTTGGGCCCAGGGTCCGGCAGCGAACGGAAAAGCGGCAGCGGCGGCGCAGCAGGCCGCGCCCGCGGCGCAGCCCAAGAAAGCCGTTAAGGCCCAGGACCAGGACTCCGAAGAGGCCGTGGTCATGATCGATTCAAAGGCCGACCAGGACGATGAGGACGCCGCCGATAATTACGGCGCGGAACCCCGGAAACCGGAAGTTCCCGGCGGGCTTCCGGTGTCATACGGGCAGTGCAAGGGCGTTATTAACGAGCCCGGCCGCAGCGTGCTGGTCTTTGAAAGCCCGGACGACGGCGAGATCTATTTCGTGCAGGTAACGGTGGGCAAGACTAAGGTTTCCTGGAAACTTATCGACAGCATCAGGCGCAGCGGCAGCACCGCGGACTAGGGACCCGGCCGGCGGCCGGCCCGGGAATTAATGCGCCCCGGGACAGGGGCATTTCCCAGGCGGCCGCCCATTTACCCGCCTCCAGAATGCAGATCG
>JAJZVJ010000398.1 GCA_021845705.1 bacterium | reverse complement strand
CCGATCTGCCGGACTTATTTACAACACAAAAAGACAGACGTTTTTTCAACAACCTTGGCTGGTATTTTTCTCCGGCTTGGGGAGTCCGGGGCCAGTCTTCCGGCGATGGCTGATCAATTGTGTCGTACCGATACCTCAGCGGGGTTAGTTGGCAGCCTTCATCGGGCGGGGCGCGGTTTGGATGGCCCGCAGTATGCTATATTATCACCCGGGGAGACCGCTCTGATGCCAGGGGACAAGAAAAAGATACTGATCGTGGACGACGACGAGATGCTGCGCTCGCTCGCGGCCGACATCCTGTCGGCCGAATTCGAGGTGACAGCCGCAGTAGACGGTCAGGACGGCTGGGAGAAGGCCCGCGAACTGCGGCCCGACCTGGTGGTCACTGACCTAATGATGCCGCGCATGCACGGCTACGAACTGTGCGGCCTGCTGAAGGGAAAGGGAGGCCTGCCCGGCGTCAGGGTGCTGGTCACCTCTTCCAAGAGTTTTACGACCGACGTCTCGCAGGCCGCCGCCGCCGGAGCCGACGACTATCTGGTCAAGCCCTACCTGCCCGGGGAGATGCTTAAGCGCGTCCGCGCGCTGCTGGGCCTGGGCGGGGCCGCGCCGAAGCCGCCGCAGGAGCCGGAGTTGCTGCGGACCATGCGCCGCCCCGCGCCCACTGCGGACGAACTCCGCGTGGCGCCCTCCGCCGGCGGCCGCCTGGCGGTCTATGTCCGCTTCTGGGGCACGCGCGGCTCCTGCCCGACCTGCAACCCAAAGGTGGCCGGCTACGGCGGCAACACCTCCTGCGTCGAGCTGCGCGTCGGCGACACGCCGCTGATCTTCGACTGCGGCACCGGCCTGCGCGAACTGGGCGACTCGCTGGCGCGGGAGTTCAAAGGGCGCCCGCTGCAGGGCCACATATTCGTCGGCCACACGCACTGGGACCACATCCAGGGCTTCCCTTTCTTCACGCCGTTCTACAACCCGGCCAACAAGTTCATGGTCTTCAGCGTGCACGGCGCCCACGGCAGCCTCGGCCGCATCTTCACGCAGTCCATGTCGCTGGACTATTTCCCGATCCCGCTCTCCAGCCTGGCCGCGAAGCTCGGCTTCGTGGAGATGAAGGGGCCGGCCGACCTAGGCGTGGCGAAGGTCAGTTTCAAGCACCTGAACCACCCCGGCGTCTGCATCGGCTTCCGCGTCGAAGCGCAGGGGCGTACGGTCACCTACCTCAGCGACCACGAACCGTTCGCGAAGCTGGGCGGCGTCTCGGACCTGTCTCTGCGGCAGGACGCCGAGATAGCGGAGTTCGCGCGCGGCAGCGACCTGGTGATCCGCGAGGCGCAGTACACCGAAGCCGAGTACGCGTCCCGCAAGGGCTGGGGCCACGCCACCTACGACGACGCGGCGAAGTTCGCGCTGGAATCCGGCGTGAAGCGCATGGCCGTCACTCACCACGACCCGTACCGCTCCGACGAGGAGCTGGACGCACACATCGACTACTGCCGCGGCCTGATTGGAAGGGGCGGCGGTGCCACCGACTGTTTCGGCGCGCGCGAGGGGATGAAAATAGAACTCTAAGCCGCCGGGCGGGCCCGGCGGCTCGCCAGAGGGATACTATCAAGTTCCGCCCTAGACCCCGGTCCAGTCCAGGATTATCTTGCCGGACTTGCCGGAGGCCATTATCTCGAAGCCCTCCTTGAAGTCTTTCACCGGGAAGTGGTGGGTTATTATCGGCTTAATGTCCAAGCCGCTGGTCAGCATCGCGCACATCTTGTACCAAGTCTCGAAAATCTTGCGGCCGTAGATGCACTTCAGCGTCAGCGCCTTGAAGATCACGTTGCCCCACGGGATCGTGGTGTTGGGCGGCAGTATGCCCAGCAGTGCGATGTTCGCGCCCATCTTCACGTTGGCCAGCATATCGTTGAAGGCCTGCGCGCTGCCGCTCATTTCCAGGCCCACGTCGAAACCCTCGGTCATTTTAAGCGCCTTAATCACGTCGGGCAGCTTCTCCCTGCGGGAGTCCACCACGGTCTTTATTCCAAGCTTACGGGCCAGGTCCATGCGGTAGTCGTTGATATCGGTTATCACGACGTGGCGCGCGCCCACGTGACGGGAAATCGCGCCGGCCATGATGCCTATCGGGCCCGCGCCGGTTATCAGCACGTCCTCTCCGACCAGGTCGAAGGCCAGCGCGGTGTGCACGGCGTTGCCGAGCGGGTCCAGTATGGCGGCCTCGTCGTCCGTGACGCCATCCGGGATGGAGAAGACGTTCTCGGCGGGAATGGCCAGGTACTCGGCGAAGGCCCCGGGCCGGTTGACGCCCACGCCCTTCGTGTTGATGCAGAGGTGGCGGTTGCCGGCCTTGCAGTTGCGGCAGTGGCCGCAGACGATGTGCCCTTCTCCGGAGACCCTCTCCCCGACAAAGTGGCCCTTCACGGCCTTGCCGAGCCCGGCGATCTCGCCCACGAATTCGTGTCCGACGTGCATCGGCACCGGTATCGTCTTCTGCGCCCACTCGTTCCACTCGTAGATGTGGATGTCGGTGCCGCAAATGGCTGTCTTCCTTATCTTTATCAGAACTTCGTTATCCCCCACCTCCGGCTCAGGCACGTCCTGCAGCCACAGGCCTTTCTCCGGTTTAGCTTTCACAAGTGCTTTCATGAAAATTCTCCTTAGGGACGGCCGCGGCGGGCCGTTTTTCATATTATACCGATTTTTGCGGGGCGGGGACCGCCGGGCACAGCATTTTCCAATCCGGAAATGAGCCTGAAATCCCCCGACGGCGTTCCGTCGATGATTTCTAACCTTGCCTCCTTGTTTTTAATGATTTCATGCCTC
>JAJZVJ010000397.1 GCA_021845705.1 bacterium | reverse complement strand
CGAACCAAGAATCGGGAGTCGGGAGTCGAAAGTCGAGAATCCCGGATATTTGAGGAGCCCGCGGCGGCCGCGGGGACCGGGTTAGCAAAACCGTGTCGGAGGCATGAGCTTGCGTAAGCGCGAATGCCGAGACGCGGAAGCGCGCGCACGGTGTGCGCGACGCTGTTTTTGCGTTCCGGTCCCCGCGACCGCCGCGAAAGCCAAGATCAAAAACTGGAGATCCCTTTCTATGAGAATACTAGTCACCGGCGCGGCGGGGTTTCTGGGCAGCCACCTTTCGCGCTACCTGCTCAAGCAGGGCCACTCGGTAATAGGCATAGACAACTTCATAACCGGCAGCGTGACCAACATAGAGGACCTGCTGAAGAACCCCAAGTTCGATTTCACCAAGTACGACGTGACCAACTACCTGCACGTCCCGGGCAAACTCGACGCCGTGCTGCATTTCGCCAGCCCCGCCTCCCCCATAGATTACCTCAAATTCCCGATACCGACCCTGAAAGTCGGCGCGCTGGGCACGCACAAGGCCCTGGGCCTGGCCAAAGAAAAAAAGGCCACCTTCATGATAGCCTCCACCTCCGAGGTTTACGGCGACCCGCTGATAAACCCGCAGCACGAAGCCTACTGGGGCAACGTCAACCCTATCGGCCCCCGCGGCGTGTATGACGAAGCCAAGCGCTACGCCGAGGCCATGACCATGGCTTACCACCGCTACCACAAAATGCAGGTACGCATGCTGCGGATCTTCAACACCTACGGGCCCAATATGCGGCTCAAGGACGGGCGCGCCGTCCCGAACTTCATAGCGCAGGCCCTGAAAGGCAGACCCATAACCGTTTACGGCGACGGCTCCCAGACCCGCAGCCTCTGCTACGTGTCCGACCTGGTGGACGGGATATACCGCCTGTTGATGAGCAAAGAGAACAACCCCGTGAACATCGGCAACCCCCACGAGATCTCACTCCTGGAACTCGCCAAGGCGGTAAAGCGCCTTTCCGGCAGCCGGTCTAAAATAGTTTTCCGCCCCCTCCCGGAGGACGACCCCAAGGTGCGGCGCCCGGACATAACGCGGGCGGGGAAAATACTCAAATGGCAGCCCAGGATAGGCTTGGAAGAAGGCCTGAAGCGCACCATCGCTCATTTCAAGACCAGGGTGTAGGACCATGCGCATCCTCATAGCCGAAGACGAAAAAAAGATCGCCGATTTCATAAAGCGCGGCCTTAAAGAAGAAGGCTACGCCGCGGATATCGCCCACACAGGGACCGAAGCCCTCGACCTGGCGGAAGAGAATCCTTACGACCTGCTTCTTCTTGACGTCATGTTGCCCGGCCTGGACGGGGTAGCCGTCTGTTCCCGCCTGCGCGCCTCCGGCTTTGCCGGGCCCATTTTAATGCTGACGGCCAAGGACCGGGTGGAAGACAAGGTCAGGGGCCTGGACTCCGGGGCCAACGACTACCTCACCAAACCTTTCGCCTTCGAGGAACTCCTGGCCCGCATCCGCGTGCTCCTGCGCGCGCGCCCGGAAGAAGCCTCCTCCGTGCTTAAAGCCGGAAAAATAGAGATAGACCTGGCGGCCCACAAAGCCAGTTTCGCGGGCCGCGAGCTGGACCTGAGCGCCAAAGAGTTCTCGCTCCTGGAATACCTGGTGCGCAACAAGGACAAGATCGTGACCCGCACCATGATAGCCGAGCACGTGTGGGATATAAATTTCGACACCGGCACCAACGTCATAGACGTTTACATAAACTATCTCCGGCGCAAGCTGGAAAAAGGCCCCGCCGGGAAAGTGATACGGACCGTCAGGGGCAAAGGCTACCTTCTTAAAAGTTGAGAACGATGTTCAACTCCGTCCGGTTCAGGATAACGCTCTGGTACGCGGCGGCGCTGGCCGTCACGCTGACGCTTTTCAGCCTGCTGGTCTACAACAACCTGAAGCAGACCCTGGAAGAGAACACGGACCAGCTGCTGGCCTACCGCGCCGAGGGCGTCTCCGACGCGCTTGAGGCCTACCTCGAGACCGAGCGCATAGAAGTAGGCCGGCACTCAGCCTCCGCTGTAAAGGGCGGCGCTTTCTTCAAGATAGCCCCGGACCTTGTGCGGCTGCACGCCGAAGACCCGCGGCAGGCTTCGGTGCAGCTGCGCATCCTGGATTCCACAGGAACTGAGCTTGTCGGGCAGAACGACGCCGGCGGTGCGCCGGAACTCCCGGACCGGACCCTGAAGGACGCGCTTAAGGGGAACGCGGCGTACGACACCATAAAGGTGGACGAAAGCACCGGCCCGGCGAACACTTTCCGCTCTTACGCCACGCCCGCCTCCGGCTCCGACGGCGCCGTATATATAGTGCAGGCCTACCGCTCCACTTACCACACCCAGTTCGCGCTGAAGAACCTGCGGGTGATGATGACGGCGCTGGTGCCGCTGATAGTGCTGCTGACCGGCGCCTTCGGCATGTTCTTCGCGCGCGTGGCGCTGCGCCCGGTGGCCAGCATGGCCAGGACCATCCGCCAGATAACGGCGGAAAACCTGAGCCTGCGCCTGAACCCGCCCGGGACCCGCGACGAGATACGCGAGCTGGCCGACCTTTTCAACGCCATGCTTTCAAGGCTGGAAGATTCTTTCATGTCCGAAAGGCGCTTCATACAGGACGTCTCGCACGAGCTTAAGACCCCGCTGACCATCCTTAAAGGCGAACTCGAGGTCGCGCTGAAGAAAGCCCGCTCGGCGGTGGAATACACCGCCATCCTCCAGAGCAACCTGGAGGAGACCGAAAAGATGTCGCGCATAGTGAGCGACCTGCTTACACTGGCCCGCTTCGACAACCGCGAGGTTAAGCTTAGATC
>JAJZVJ010000396.1 GCA_021845705.1 bacterium | reverse complement strand
GGCACAAGTTCTAAAGATTCCGCAAGGCGGGATAGGGAGACTACCCATGCTGATACTTATTACCCTCGGGCTGGCAGGGGCGGGGATGCTGGCGGTGGGCGCCCGGGGACTTCTAACCCGGCGCGTCACCGTCTATTCCGGGAAATAGCTTTTAGCCATGATCGCGCTGTGTTTTTTTCCGCAGTTCCTGAGCGGAATGAAACTGCTCGGGTCGGCCCCCGGAATAGCCCTCCTCAGCATGGCTTTCTACCCGGGCCTGCTGCTGATATTCTGGCTGGCCACGAAAGGCCACATCTGCTTCGGCGTTTCCGAGGAAGCCGCCAACGACGCCCTGAAAAGCGCTTTTGAAAAACTGGGATTAAAACATGAACAGCTGCTGGGCTCCATCAAGCTGGAGGACGGCGGCGTATTCCAGGTATCCCTGCAGGACTGGCTGGGCACCATGCAGCTAAAGTCCAAGAACAGGGAGGCCGGCGCAAGGATGAAGGCGCTTGTGACCGCGCTTAAGGAATATTTTTCAGCCTCGCAGGCCGGGGTCAGGTACCTGCCGTACTGGATGTACGCTATCTGCGGCGGGATGCTGCTTGCGATGCTTCTGCTGCTTACCGTCCTGCTCGCCCGGGCGCCGCGCAGGAACATTATCCGGCAGCAACAGGAAATTCCCGCCCATGAAGCCGGCGCCCGGCACAGGCTCCCCGGCCCCGCCAGCGCCTGAAGAAAGCGCCGCCAGGCGATAAAGGGCATGCGCGGCTCCTGTCCCCCGAGGCCTGTCAAACCAATGGTCCGGCTGCCGGGGGAATTTACCTATGACAGGCCGTATAATTCCGTATAGCTGGCAAAGGCGCGGAAGGTTATGATATTAATGCGCAGAGGGCCCGGCCGGTAAAGGGTTCATGGGCGCGCCGCATAGGGGAAAAATAAAAATGGGCGAAGGCAAGCCTTATATATTGCTGGTGGAAGACGAACCGGATATCGCGAAACTGACGGCAGATCGCATCTCCGACCTCGGGTATGAAATAAAACACGTCTCCGACACTCCGGCGGCCCGCGCCGCGATTAAAGAGAGCGTACCCGCGCTGATCCTGCTTGATTACAAACTTCCGGGCGAGAACGGGCTTAAATTCGTGGAAAGCTTCAAAGCCCGGGGAGAGACATGCCCGCCTTTTATCGTGATGACCGGCCACAGCGGCGAAGAGAT
Source organism: bacterium (assembly GCA_021845705.1). Lineage (GTDB taxonomy): Bacteria > Elusimicrobiota > Elusimicrobia > Elusimicrobiales > UBA9959 > UBA9959. Next base: position 1,666 of record JAJZVJ010000396.1, on the reverse strand, counting down.
CGCGGTTGCCATGCTGCGGGCAGGCGCGCGCGACTACCTGGTTAAAGGCGTCTCTTTTTTCGATCCGCTTAAATCCTCGGTAAAAAGAGTGCTGGAGGAGCTTGAGTCCGCCCGCCGGCTGGAGGCCTCCCGCCTGGCGCTCAAAGAGAGCGAAGAAAAATCAAAAGAAGCCCAGCGTTTAGCGCGGGTCGGCAGCTGGGAGTGGGATGCCGCAACCGATACTATCACCTGGTCCGAGGAGTATTACCGCCTTTTCAGCCTGGAGCCGGCACAGCCTCCACCGGGTTATGAAGCCCATTTAAAAGCGTACACGCCCGAGAGCGCGGCACGGCTGGATGCGGCGGTAAAATCGAGCATGCGGACCGGAGAACCTTACGAACTTGACCTGGAGTTTGCCCGTCCGCAAGGGCATTGTCTTTGGATCTCGGCCCGGAGCGCGGCCAGGCGCGACGCCCAGGGCCGGACCACAGGGTTGTACGGGACAGTCCAGGATATCACCGCGCGCAAACAGGCGGAGGAGGCGCGGAAACGGCTGATGGCGGCCATCGAGCAGACCGGTGATGGGATTCTTATCTCCGGCCCGGACGGGGCCATCCAGTATGTAAACCCGGCCTTCGAGAAGGTTACCGGCTACAGCCGCGGCGAAGTTCTGGGCAGGAACCCCCGCATACTCAAGAGCGGCGAACAGGACCAAGCGTATTACCGTGGATTATGGGAAACCATCTCTTCCGGCAGAACCTGGGAAGGCCGGATGGTGAATAAGCGCAAGGACGGAACGCTCTACACCGTGGAGGCGACCATTTCACCCGTGCGGGACGCGGCCGGGAAGATAGTGAATTACGTGGCGGTAAAAAAGGATATCACCGAGCGGCTCCAGCTTGAAAGCCGGCTCCGCCAGTCCCAGAAAATGGAAGCGGTCGGGCTTCTGGCGGGCGGGGTGGCGCATGATTTTAATAATATTCTCACCGCTATAAAAGGCTACGGCGCCCTGGTTACCAGGGCCCTCGGGCCGGAGGACCCGAGCCGGAAGGATATGCTGGAAATAATGACCGCCGCGGACCGCGCCGTGACCCTTACCCGCCAGCTCCTCGCCTTCAGCCGGAAGCAGATAATGGTACCTCAAGTGATAGACCTGAACAAGTCGCTCGGCGATATGGTCAATATGCTCCGGCGTATTATCGGGGAGGACATTCGATTGAAGACCGAACTTTTCTCCGCGCCCTGTTTAGCCAAAGTTGACCCGGGCCAGATGGAGCAGGTGATAATGAATTTGACCCTGAACGCGCGGGACGCCATTCCCAAGGGCGGGGAGATAACTCTGGAGACCGCGATCCTGACCCCTTCCGAAGAGTTTTTTTCGGCGCACCCGGACCTGGCGCGAGGCCGGCTGGCGTGCGTTAAAGTGCGGGACAACGGCTGCGGGATGAGCCCCGGTGAACAAAGGCATTTGTTCGAACCTTTTTACACCACAAAAGCGCCGGGTAAAGGCACAGGGCTCGGGCTTCCGGTGGTTTTCGGAATAGTGAAACAGAGCCGCGGGGAGATAGAGGTTGAAAGCACGCCCGGCAAAGGTTCGACTTTTTCGGTTTATCTGCCGCTCGCGGAAACACCGCCTCCGGGCGAAGGCAAGAACATGGCCGGGAAGCACCCGGCAACAGGACATGAG
>JAJZVJ010000395.1 GCA_021845705.1 bacterium | reverse complement strand
TCTTGAATTCAGGGTTGATCTTTACGGAGGACTTTTTATGAGAAACGTTAAATTAGGCGTAAATATAGACCACGTGGCCACGCTGCGCCAGGCGCGCGGCGAAAGCAACCCGGACACGGTGGAAGCCGCCCGGGTGGTTTACAGTTCCGGCGGCGATATGGTGGTAATGCACCTGCGGCAGGACCGCCGCCACATACAGGATTCCGACCTGGAAAGGGTGCGCCACGACGTAAAAGGCCTCATCCACCTGGAGATGGCCGCCGTAGCGGAAATGGAGAAGATAGCCCTGCGCATACGTCCCGACTCCGTCTGCCTGGTGCCCGAAGGCCCCCGCGAGCTCACCACGCAGGGCGGCATGAAGCTGGACGCCAAGCGTCCCGAGATCGAGAAGATAATAAAGAATCTTTCCAAAGCCGGGATAGCGGTAAGCGTTTTCACGGACCCGGACCCGAAAGCCATCCGCGCCGCCCACAACATGGGCGCCGACAGCATAGAGCTCTGCACCAAGAAGTACGCCGCGTCCTGGGGCAAGAAACTGCAGGCGGACGAACTGGAGCAGCTGCAGCTGGCGGGCCACCTGGTGAAGGAGCTCGATATGGAGCTGCACGCCGGGCACGGCCTGGACTATTACAACGTGGCTTCCGTGGCGCGCATAGAGGGGATGGACTGCCTTAATATCGGTTTCTCCATAATTTCACGCGGGCTGTTCGTGGGCCTTAAGACCGCGGTGGCGGAGATGAAGAGGCTGATACAGTAAAGAACGGCCGTAAGCGCAAGGGGATCTCTTATTATGTGCGGAATAACAGGCTACATCGGCGACAATAAGACCACCGATATTCTTATAGACGGCCTCCGGCGGCTTGAATACCGCGGCTACGACTCCTGCGGCATCGCCGTGGTGGACGCAAAGAACCGGCTTTACCTTAAGAGGGTGAGCGGCCGCGTGGACGCGCTGGATAAACTTGTGGCCGCGGACCCGGCGAAGGGCGCCCATTCCGGAGTAGGGCACACCCGCTGGGCCACCCACGGCGCTCCTTCCGAAGATAATGCCCACCCGCACACCGACTGCTCTTCGGAAGTGGTGGTGGTGCATAACGGCATTATCGAGAACTACCTGGATCTTAAAGACAAGCTGCTGGCCGCCGGGCACAAGTTCAAGTCGGAGACCGACACCGAGGTCATCCCCCACCTTATAGAGGAAAAGCTCAAGAGCCTGCACGTGCAGGAGAAAGCCGTGCGCTCGGATATGCTGGAACCGGTTTTCTTCGAGGCTTTCCGCCGCGCCGTGGCCGACCTTAAGGGGTCCTTCGCCATCGCCGTGGTCTGGGCCAGGTGTCCCGGCATGGTCCTGGCCGCCCGCCTGCACAGCCCGCTCGTAATAGGCCTTGGAAAAGGCGAGAATTTTATCGCTTCCGACGTCTCAGCTTTTCTCAAGCATACCAAGCGCGTGGTTTTCATGAACGACGGGGAAATGGCCGCGGTTAAAAAGGACGGTGTGGACTTTTATACCTTCCAGGGTAAAAAAACGGCCAGGGAAGCCGTGACCATACAGTGGGACTCCACCATGGCCGAGAAGGGCGGCTACAAGCATTTCATGCTCAAGGAGATACACGAGCAGGCCGAGGCGGTGGAAAACACCCTGCGCGGCCGGCTGCTGCCGCTTGGCGGCGATATCCTGAAGGCCGAGATGGGGCTTTCGGCGGAGGCGATGAAAGCTTTCTCCTCCGTGCAGTTCATAGCGTGCGGCACGGCTTACCACGCGGCCCTGGTGGGGCGCTGCCTCTTCGAGAATTTCGGCATACCCGCGTACGCCGACGTGGCTTCCGAGTTCACCGACCGGGCCAAGCTCATGGCGCCCAATACTCTTGTTATGGCCATTTCGCAGTCCGGCGAGACCGCCGACACTCTTTTTGCCGTGCGCGAGGCGAAGGCTTCGGGGGCCAAGGTGCTGTCCATAACCAACACCGTGGGCTCCACGCTTACGCGCGAATCCGATTACGTGCTTTATACCCACTGCGGGCCGGAGATCGGCGTGGCCTCCACCAAGGCTTTCCTGGGCCAGCTGGCCGCCATCTACCTGCTGGGCGGTCATTTTGCGGCGGTCAGGGGCCGCCTGCCCGGCGGCGATGCCCGCCGCTACGCGGAAGACCTCCTGAAGATCCCCCGGCTTATCGAGGAGACCCTGGAGAAGGAAACGGAGATAGCGAAAGTGGCGGACGGCTTCGCGGCCAGCGAACACTTCCTTTTCATCTCCAGGCATATTAATTACCCTATCGCCCTGGAGGGCGCGCTCAAGATAAAAGAGATCTCCTATGTGCACGCCGAAGGTTACGCCGCGGGCGAGATGAAGCACGGCCCTATAGCCATAATTTACAAGGGGATGCCGCTGCTCGCGGTGGCGCCGTCGGGGCGTACGCTGGAGCTGATGGCCGGCAATATCGAGGAGGCCAAGGCGCGCGGCGCCGAGGTTATAGCCATAGTGGACCAGGCTTCGCAGAAAACAGTGAAGGCCTCGCGCTACATCGTGCTGCCGTCCACCGACGAACTTTTTACTCCGATGCTTACGGTGATACCGCTGCAGATCTTCGCTTATTACGTGGCGCTGGCTAAAAAATGCGACATAGACAAGCCGCGCAACCTGGCGAAAAGCGTGACGGTCAGGTAGGGTTCGCGGGACCTGGCAGGTAAGTTCGCGGGTCCTGCCGATGGGTTTGTACGTCAGGCACGGCGTCGCGCACACCGTGCGCGCGCCTCGTCTCTCGGCCTCGTCGCTTACGCAAGCCTCGGCCTCCGAGACGGCCTTCCTTAACAAACCCATCGTCACCCGCTCCAGTCAACTATTTGAATGTATAAAAAAACCGGAAGAGCGT
>JAJZVJ010000394.1 GCA_021845705.1 bacterium | reverse complement strand
TTTTCTCGGGGGAAGCCGTAAATTGTCTTATCACACTGCCGGAAGAGCGGGAGAAGCTGATACGGGAACTTGGGGCGGGCCTGGCGGAACCGCTGGATTTTAGCCCCGCGCTGTCCTCTATGACCGCCGACGAATTCTTCTCGCGCGTGATCCTGGTAAAGTTCGACGCGGGCGGACTCTGTGTGGGGCCGGATTTCGCCGTAGGGCGGGGCAGGGAAGGGCATCTGGATTATCTGAGGTGCGCCTGCGCGGATGCCGGGATAGTTTTTAAGGCCGTTCCTTTTGCGCGCCGCGGCGGGCATAAGATATCTTCCAGCCTTATACGCGCGCACCTGCGGGCCGGGGCGGTCGAAGAAGCGAACCGCTGCCTGGGCTGGACTTATACCGTCAGCGGCCCGGTGATAAAAGGCGCCGGTCTGGGCCGCAAGATAGGTTTCCCGACGGCCAATATAGGCGCGCACCCCGCCAAGATCCTCCCTCCCGGCATCTTCGCCGCCAAAGTAAAAGTGGGCCACGAAACTTTCAACGCGGTCCTCAACGTAGGCCGCCGCCCGACAGTGGACACTCTGGACTGTAAAATGGTCCTTGAAGCCCACATCCTGGATTTCACCCGCATGATCTATGGCAAAACCATAGAAGTCTCGTTCCTGAAACACATCCGCCCCGAGCGTAAATTCCACTCCCTCGACTCACTCATCCTCCACATCAAATCCGACATCGCCGCCGCCCGTAAGTTTTTCAAATAGCAGAATAGAAGACCGCGAAAGGCCCAGTAGGGGTGGCGGGGGCAGGATGAGAAAAACCGGGTTGCGTGGAGCGTAGCTCCACTTTCTTGCCCGCCGGTTGCATACCCCGGCGGGCGAATACCGAGTGAGGCCACGGTGTGGCCGAACGTGTTTTTCGTTCCTGCCCTCGCGGTATGCCCAGACTTCGCATCTCGCGGTCGGCCTTAGGTGAATTAAATTATCTGTGGTTTCGTGCGGCGCTGGAATTGGCCGGTGAAGGTTTTGGGAGTTGTGAGTTCTCCGGATTCGGCGATTATGTGGCCGCGGAGGACGGTGTATTTGGGGAAGCCGTATAACTTTTGGCCCTGCCAGGGTGAGAAGTCGGTGTTGTGCTGTAATTTACGGGCATCAACTTTGACGGAGGCGGAGGGGTCTATTATGGCGAAGTCGGCGTCGGCGCCGGGGCGGATGAAGCCTTTGCGGGCGGAGAGGCCCATTATACGGGCGGGGTTTTCACAGAGGGCTTCGACCAGCTTACCGAGAGAGATGTTGCCGGCTTTTACTCCGTAGGTGTAGGCCGTTGCGAGGAGAGTCTGGGCGCCGGGCATGCCCATCGGGAGCTTCCTTATATCCCCCTTCCAGGCGTTTTTCTGGGCGCGGGTGAAAGTGCAATTGTCCGTGGCTATCACCTGCAGGTCACCCTTATTTACGGCGGACCAGAGCGCGGCGTTATCGTCTTTAGTCCTTATCGGCGGGCAGCACGAATACATAAAGCCGTCCTTGCCATTAAAGCGGCTCTCGTCCAGCTCAAGGTATTGCGGGCAGGTTTCACCGAAGACATTAAGGCCGGCTGCGCGGGCGGAAGTTACGATAGCGGCGGCCCCGCCGGTGGAGAGGTGAACGAAATATACGGGCGCCCCGGCGCAGGCCGCCAGCACGGCGGCCCGGCCCACGGCTTCCGTCTCCGTGAAAGGCGGGCGGGACATAGGCAGAGCTTTTATTCCCCCTTTCTTCGCATAACGCTCCGTCAGCATATCGATTATCGGCCCGTTCTCGGCGTGGATGCAGATAAGCGCACCGAGCTTGCGGGAAATCTCCAGCGCCGAGAAAAGAGCCGCGTCGCCCGCCATCAGGCCGCGCGCGCCGTAGGCCGTGAACATCTTGAAGGTCGGGGCTCCGGCCTTCACGCACTCGGACATCCGGCCGGTCGGGTCCTTCAGCTTCTCCCAGCCGGTCAGCATACAGTGGAAAGAGAAATCCGTGTAAGTCTTCCCGGCCGCTTCCTTTATCCGCGCTTTAAGCCCTTGAAGCGGGCTCTCTCCGGGGCCCTGTCCGGTATAGTCTATGAAAGCGGTCACGCCGCCGCAGGCCGCGGCGGCGGAACCGCTGGTAAAATCGTCCGCGGTATATTTTCCAGGCCCGAGGCGGAGGCGGAAATGCGCGTGGGCGTCGATCACGCCCGGCAGCACCAGCAGGCCGCGCGCGTCTATGACGCGCGCCGCGTGGCCGGGGTTACCGGAGTGCGGCCGTACGGAAGTTATCCTGCCGGCGGCAGTGAAAATGTCGCAGAGGACCGTCTTGCCGCCTATGACGGCCTTTCCCCCCCTGATGAGCAGGTCGGAGCGCATTTATGCCTTGTTGAGGTGGGTATGATGGTGCGGGGCGTTTTCCCGCTCGTGATGACCTAAGATTATATTGTAGGCGAGGAACGTGACCGAGACAAAAGTGAGAGCGCACATTACCAGCCAGGCCCACAGCATCTGCGGGTTGCTTTCGGTCTGCAGCACTATGTAGGCGAGAAAGCCCAGGAAGCCGGCCGCGACGAGCCAGAAAAGCGCGAAGACAGAGCGTATAATATTCGCCATTGCTTAATTCTATAGCTTTGACCTGCGTAAGTCAACCGGTGTGACCCTGTATAGCGGCGTGGGCGCCTGGTGGGTTACCTGCGGGTTATCAGGGCGGAGTGCAGCGCTTTAAGCAGGGGTTCCGCTTCAGGGTTTTTAACCCTGAAAACCAGTTTAAGTGCGGAAGTTGTCCCCCGCTTTGCCGGGATGCCGGCTGCTGCCGCCGCGGCCAGGGCGGCGGCGGCGTGTTTTGCGGTTAGCCCGCGGCCTATAACGGAAACAAGGGAAGACGCTCCCTCGTGCCTGA
>JAJZVJ010000393.1 GCA_021845705.1 bacterium | reverse complement strand
CAAAAGGTCGTCGCGTTCATGGCGGCTTTTGTAAGGCGGGCGTCAAGGAGCCCCTGCCGTATAGCCCTCGCCTGGGCCTCGCCTCCCCAATGCGGCCCGCGCTCGGCCTCAAGCCTGGCGCAGATCAGGCGGACCGCGCGCTCTATTTCCATCGGCTTGGGCGCGTGCTCCTCTCTCCGCGCGCGCGGGCTGAGGGCGTGCTCCCTGCACGCCAGTTCATAGGCAAGCACCGCCACGGACTGGCCGAGGTTCATGGACGGCTGCTTGTCTACCGTCGGGATGTTGATTATCGCGCTGCAAAAAGAAAGGTCTTCCTTGGTAAGGCCGCTCTTTTCCGGCCCGAAAAGCACCCCGGTCTTTCCGGCTGTGCCGGCTAGATAGGCGCCGGCACGCGAAAGCAGTATTACGTCGCGCCCGGGTTTCGCCTTGTGAAGCGAGGAGGTGCCCAGAAGCAGGCTGCAGTCCCCGGCGGCTTCGCGTATGGTCCCGTAGATCCTGGCGGAGTTTACCACGTCCATCGCGTCTATCGCCGAGACGGAGGCCTCGCTCCGCCAGATCTTGACGGCCTCCTGCCAGTCGGAATCGAAAGGGGCCACAAGGGCGAGGTCCGTCAGGCCGAAGTTGGCCATAGCGCGGGCCGCCGCGCCGATGTTATCCGGGTTCCGGGGTTTTACGAGTATTATTTTAAGCGTGTTCATCGCGGTCCGGGGCCGGGGGCCGTGCGCTGCTCTATCGGAGACAGGAACTTTCCCGGCCGCTGCCGCAGGCCCGGGGTGTCTGGTCTTCCCATCCTCCCCCCCTCAGGCGGTCTTGATGCCGCAGGCCGCGGCAAAAGCCCGCATGCTGTCGTCGGTAAGCCCGCGGCCCAGGACGCCGTCCAGGCGGTTCGCCAGCTTTCCATCCTTGAAATGCAATACGCTCGGAACAACTTCCACCGCGAACCTCGCTTCGATGGCCGGCAGGTCGTCCACGCAGACTTTGACGAAAACTCCGGAGGCTGCCGCGGAATTCTTTTCGAAGGAGGGCAGGAATTCGTTGCAGAAATGGCACCAGCCGGAGTAGAAGAGCACCAGCCTGTTCCCGCCGGCCCCGATCTCCGAGTCGAACTCCGCTGCGGTCTTTAGTTCTTTCATCCTTGTCCTCTTGCCTGGTTCAAAGTTCGTTCTTATGGACCTCGTGGGTGCCGAGGTAGTCCAGCGCGTTCTTGGCCGCTGCCTGCTGGGCCTCTTTCTTGTTCTTTCCGGAGCCGAGCCCCAGCGTCTTTTTCCCCAGGTATACCCGCACGGTGAAAAGTTTCTCGTGCTCCGGGCCCGTCTCTCCCATCAGCTCGTAGTCGGGCGGCCGCTTATGGGTTTTCTGGATGGTTTCCTGCAGGATGCTCTTGTGGTCGATATCGAGCTTCTCCTGGCCCCGGCTTTCCAGCCAGGGGACTATGATCTTTTCCGCGTGCGCGAGCCCGCCGTCCAGGTAGACGGCGCCCAGCACCGCCTCCAGGGCGTTAGCGAGGATGCTGTGCCGCTTGCTGCCGCCGCTTAAGTGCTCGCCGGCCCCCAGGTTGATGTGGTGGCCAAGGCCAATAAGCTCGGCCCAGCGGGCCAGGTTGGCGCGCGAAACTATGGCGGACTTGGTCTTTGAAAGGAACCCCTCGTCTTCCGAAGGGTTCTTCAGGAAAAGATAATAGGATACAACCAGGCCCAGGACGCTGTCGCCCAGGAATTCCAGGCGCTCGTTATGCCGGAGGACTCCCCTCTCCGTCGCGTGCGACTTATGCGTGAGGGCTTCCGCCAGCAGTTCCCTGTCACTGAATTTGTATCCTATTACTTCTTCAAGGGAAGACATTTCCGGTTATTCGGACCCGGGCCGCCGGGAGCGCGGCTCCCGGTACGGCGCAGGGACCGCTTAGTCTTTCTTCCCGGATTTTTCCGTAATGTAGGTGACGGCTTCGCCGACCGTTTTGATCTTTTCGGCGTCTTCGTCGGGTATCTCTATGTCGAACTCCTCTTCCAGCGCCATGACAAGTTCGACCGTGTCGAGCGAGTCGGCGCCGAGGTCCTGTACGAACTGGGCCTGGGGGGTGACTTCGGCCGCGTCCACGGCCAGCTGCTCTATGATTATCTTCTTGACTCTCGCTTCAAGTGTTTCGGTGGCTGCCATTGCTTTTCCTCCTGAGTATTTGGCCGTTCTATGAGCATTGCTCCCTGGACGGCGCCTACGCCTGCTTTTGAATCCGCAAAAAAATAAAACGTCAAGCCTGCTCCGCGGGCGGGCTACATGTAAAGCCCGCCGTTCACCGAAAGGACCTGTCCCGTTATGTACGAGGACTCTTCCCCCGCCAGGAAAAGGGCCGCTTTCGCCACGTCGCCGGGTTCGCCCATCCGGCCCAGGGGGATAAGCCCGGCGACCTTCGCCTTCGCCTCGTCCTTCAGGCTTTCCGTCATGCGCGTCCTTATGAAGCCGGGCGCGACCGCGTTCACCAGCACCTGCCGCGGAGCGAATTCCCGCGCCATGGACTTTGTCAGCCCTATCAGGCCGGCCTTGGACGCGGAGTAGTTCGCCTGTCCCGCCTGGCCGCTCTGCCCCACGACCGAAGAAATGTTTATTATCCGGCCTGACCGCGCCTTCAGCATAAGCCTGGAGGCCGCCTTGGACATCAGGAAGGCGCCCTTAAGGTTGACGCTTATTACCGCGTCAAAATCGGCTTCCTTCATGCGCAGCACCAGGTTGTCCCTGGTTATGCCGGCGTTGTTCACCAGTATGTCCACTTTCCCGAAAGCTTTTTCGGTTTCTGCCACGGCCCTTTCGCAGTCGGTTTCTTTCGCGACGTCCAGCGCCAGGCCTATGGTCCTGGCCCCCGTCCCGGCCGTTATGCCGGCCGACG
>JAJZVJ010000392.1 GCA_021845705.1 bacterium | reverse complement strand
ATCTCACCTCCAACGTGGCCGTCTGCCAGTCGCTGATGTCCAGCGAGACGGACCTGCTGATCTCGGACGAGCTGAACCACGCCTCCATCATAGACGGGGCGCGCCTCGCGAAGGCCCCCAGGAAGATCTACCGCCACAAGGACATAAAGCACCTTACCGAGATCCTTGAAACCCCGGAGGCCAGGGGCGCCCGCCGCAAGATGGTCGTCACCGACGGCGTCTTCTCCATGGACGGCGACATAGCGAACCTTGACGAGATAACCGCGGTCTCCCATAAATACGGGGCCTTCGTGATGGTGGACGACGCCCACGCGAGCGGCGTGATAGGCAAGGAAGGCCGCGGGACCGTAAACCACTTCGGCCTGGACGGAAAGGTGGAGATCCAGATAGGCACGCTTTCAAAGGCCTTCGCGGCCGTGGGAGGCTATGCCGCCACCACGCAGAACCTGCGCGACTATATGGGTTCGGTGGCGAGGCCTTTCCTGTTCTCCAGCTCCCAGCCGCCGTCCGTCGCCGCGACCTGCCTGGCGGTGCTCGACATGCTGCTTAACGAACCGGAACACCTCAAGCGCCTCTGGGACAATACCGCCTTTCTGAAGGAAGAGCTGAAAAAGGCCGGCTTCGATACCGGGGCCTCCGTTACGCCTATAACTCCGATAATGGTGGGCGACACCGCCAAGGCGGTGAATTTCTCGCGGCGCCTTTTCGAAGAAGGAGTCTTCGCCCTTTCGATAGGCTTTCCGACGGTCCCCAAGGGAAAGGAAAGGCTGCGGACGATAGTCACAGCGGGGCACACCGTGAAAGACCTGGAATTCGCGGTGGAAAAGTTCAAGAAAGCAGGGAAAGAACTCGGAATAATTTAGGACCACCCATAAGGTCCGCCGGTCTTCCGATACTCAGAGCCTCTGTTATTGCGTAAGGAAGAGGTCCTTCGTCACGTTGTACCTGCCGGAAAGCCAGCCGATCACCTCGCGGGCGGCCTGGGCCGTATCGTTCTCATGCGATTCCAGGAAGCCGGAATAATCTTCCTTCAGGGAACCTTTTTGCTCGTCGGTAAGGGCGTCCAGCCCGCTGTCCGCGAAGACCGGGAGGTCCCGCTCCAGCAGCTGCGCCATGTCGTGGCAGGTCACCATCCCGGCGGCCTTTTTAAAAGCCTTGCCGGGATCATAGGCCGCACCCTTCTCGAAGCCGGCTTTAAGGGTAAGCAGGACTATCTTTGAAAGCGCCGCCTGGTTCATAGGGTTGACCGCGTGCCCCGCGAGGAGATCGCCCATCCCCGCCGGACGGCCTTCCGCCGCCCGGAGGTGCAAAAACCTGCACATGCGCGGCCCGTCGTTGACGGGGTAATTGTCCCAGAGGAAAGGCTTGCGCCCCAGTTTTTCCGAAGTTTCGCGCAGGTGTTCCGGAGTGTATGATCCAGAGCATACCTGCTCGCCCGTCCAGAACATGCTGACTTTCTTGTCCAGCCCGGCGCCGAGTTTCCCGAAATATCCCTCCGGCATTTTCCCGAAGAGTTTTTCCAGCACCGGGTCCAGGGAATAATAGGTGGGGCAGAAGACCAGCTGCCTGGCGTTGGAACGGGCGGCCATCCAGTTCACTATCTCTATCTGCCGCGCGGCCAGGTCCGGCAGGTCGCCCTTCATATCGTCCATCAGTATGCCCAGCTTGTCCACGCCTATGCGGTTGAAGACGTCCAGGCGGTGCTGCAGCAGCCGTTTTGTTTCCAGGTCGAACTGGGAAAGGTAGATCTCGTACGGGCTGAAACCGACGCCGAACTCTATCCCCGCCGAGTGGCACTGCCCGGCGAGCCTGGAAAGCTTCTCCTCCAGTACCTTCGGGAAAGGCTCGCGCCATTTCCGGCGCAGGAAGGCGTCGGCCTTGGGAGCGTAAATATAAAAGTTGAAACCGTGCTTTTTCAGGAAGCCGGCATAATCCACGCGCTCTCCCCAGCTCCAGGGCTCGCCGTAAAAACCCTCTATGACTCCCAGTTGTGTGCTCATCATTTTTCCCCGTCTATGGTTTGGCCAATGCTTCCAGGCGGTTCCTGGCTTTTTTAGCCAGGGGGTCGGCCCCGTATTTTTCCGTTATTTTCCGGTAATATTCACCGGCCTTATCCTTGTCTTTCGCTTTCTCGTATATCTCGCCCGCGGCGTAAAGCGACCTGGGAGCCTGCGGGTCGTTCTCGTATTCCGCCGCTATCCTGTCGTACATTTTAACCTCGCCCTCCGTGTCCTTTATATCCTTGCGGTATATTTCGGCCGCGAGCAGCAGGGCCTCCACGGATTTGCCGCTGTCCCCCTTATATTTATCGGCGAGCCTGTTGAGGACCGACACCGCTTCCGGAAAATTCTTAAGTTCCTTGCGCAGCACGCGGGCTTCCTCTTTGTAGGAGTTATAGGCCTCGCTCCTGTCGGGGTAGAGTTCTATGATCTTCTCGTAAGTCTGAACGGCGAGGTCGAATTTCTTCTGTCTCTCGGCGAGCGCGGGAAGGCGGTTGTAAGCGGCCAGGGCCTCGTCCGTTCCCGGGAAAGAGGCGGCGATGCCGCCATAAACATCTATAGCTTTGTCGTATGACTTAAGGTTGTCGGCAAGCACCCCGGCCAGCGTGCTCTTGGCCCTCGCGAGCAGCGGGCTCGAGGGATACATCTGGATCATCTCTTCGTAGCCCAGCTCGGCGGCCAGGTATTTGCCCTTTTCCCGGTGCAGATCGGCCAGGGCCAGGCGCAGCGAATCGTTCCCGCTATAAGCCGGGAACCTGTTGAAGAACGCCCGGAATTCGGCCGTCAACGGTTCATAATACGCCTCGCCGGCGCGGGCCGAGAATTTCTCCAGCATAGAGGAGATATTGAGGTCGGCGGCGGCGGTCTCCAGGGCGGTGG
>JAJZVJ010000391.1 GCA_021845705.1 bacterium | reverse complement strand
GAAAGACAAAGGAATAAGAGCGGAAGCAAGATTGTGTGGAAATTTACGCGACAGGATGCGGACACCAAATTGCGAAAGCATTATGTTGCATAATTAATTTGTTGCCATACTAGTCACATTTTCCGTACGTCCATGCTGAACCCCAGCCAGCGGCTGTTGGAAAGCGGCATTATCTTGTCCGACGAGACGCCCAGGAAATCTTTGCCGTACATGTCGTAAATATGCGAGGAAAGCTGCAATTGCGGCAGGCGGCCCACAAGTTTGCCGTCCCGCATTAAAAAAGCCACCTGCGCCGGCGTGCCGAAGCCGCCCTCGCTGGTAAAATCCCCGCCGCTCGCCATGCTTACGAACACGGCCGGTTGGCCGCCCAGCATTTCTTTTATTGTCTTTGCCTGGCTCTGCACCTTCATCCCGCTGTTGCCGGTGGAGGGCGTGCCGTCGTAGGCGGCGGCCGCGGTGCCGCTGGGAGTAAAATTGAACCTGGCCGCGGTCTTTTTATCCGCGAAGGGCGCGCGCAGCACGCCGTTCTCTATGTATTTAAAGCCGTCCGCGCACACGCCTTCCGCGTCGAAGAACGGCAGATAGTCCTCCTGGCGGCTGTTGTACAGGGTGAAGTTTTCGCTGAACAGCTTCCGCCCGGTCTTGCCAGAGAACAGCGAGCCGCCCGAGCCGAAGGTCATGCCGGTAAGCTCGGAGGCGAAAAGCTGTTTTACCAGGAACTCTGAATCGTCGAAGAAAACGGGGAGCTTGCCCCCGGCGGGGAGAGGGACCTCGCTCAGGTGGGCGGCCAGGGTCTGCCCGGCGTGCGCCAGGAAAGCCGCCCTGTCATAGCGCTGCCCGGCGCAGGCGAACCAGCCGTCCATTATGCTGGCCGATGTGTTCATCTTATAAAGGAAGACGAACTCGTGCATGGTGATGGCGGACTTCAGGTCCAGCCCGGCGTCGTTCTTGAGCGCTTCGGTGTAGGTCCCGGATTTTACGAACGGCGAGGAAAGCACGAACTGCGGGAAATCTTTGCGCAGCGCGGCCAGCACCGCGGCCACCTCGGCGTCCAGCGCTTCGGGCGTGAAGGGCTTGCCGCCCACGGTGACAGAGCGGGTTAAATTGCCGGAGGGCCCGCAGGGATAGGGGATCTTGTAGGCCAGGGCCGTCCCGGCGCGGCGGGCGGCTTCGGCGGCGCCTTCTTCGCCCAGGTAGCCGGAAATGCCCAGGCAGCCGTCTTTGTAAACCCGCACGCCGGTGCGCTTTATGCGCTTTGTGCGCAGGGATTCCGGCGCCGAGGCCGACACTTTTATGGAGACTTCGTCGCTGATAAGGGTATAGGTTTCTTTTGTCATGGTTTTCACAGTACCGACATGCCGCGCACGCGCACATAAGGCCCGCCGAAGCCCACGGGCAGGGGGTGCTGCTCCATTTTGCCGCAGCCGCCGCCCACAAAGGAGAGCAGTTCCACTTTGTCCGAGATGGCGTCTATAAGCCCGAAGGTCTCGAACACGCTGCCCGAAATTACGGAGATCTGCGCCGGGCCCGCTATTTTGCCGTCCTTTATGAAATAGGCCAGCGACGGCGCTATGGTGAACGTGCTCATGCCGGAGCCGTGCTTTATGGTGTCCACGTACAGGCCGTCCTTAACGCCCGCGAAGAGCTCCTCTTTGCTCATATTCCCCGGCTCGAAATGGGTGGTGGTCATGCGCACTATAGGCTCGAACTCAAAGCTGACCGCGCGCGCGTTGCCGGTGGTTTCTTCGCCCAGGGCCGCGGCCGTTACCGCGCTGTGCAGCCGGCCCGCCAGTTTGCCGTTCTTTATAAGCGGGGTTTTGCGGGCGGGGTTGCCTTCGTCGTCGTACGGGGTGAAACCCGAACCGGCCACGCCGCCGTCGTCCGTGATGTGCAGGAACCCGGGGCCGAGCCGGCGGCCTATGTGCCATTCTTTCAGCATGGTCTCGTCGCCCAGCATAAAGTCCGCCTCGCTCTTGTGGCCGAAGGATTCGTGCGCGAACACGCCCGCGGCCAGCGGCGAAAGCACCACGGTGTATTTACCGGGCGTCACCCGCTTGGAGCCGCGCAGGAATTCAAGGGACTGCGCCATGCGTTTTGCGAGCTCCGCCCCGAAGTCCCCGAGGTCGCAGAACTCCCCGCCGGCTTTCATGGCGCCCTCGGAGAAGGTGCGGCCGTCCCCGGTGAACGTCATACCCACGCGGAGGCCGCAAAGCTGCTGTTCGTAAGCCGACCGCCCGCCTTTAGAGGTGTAAAGTTCCCTGCGGGTGAAAGTGTCGCTGTACATGCCGGACCACATGGTGATGGCTTTTTCCGCGGTTACGGCGGGGAAAAAAGAGGTGAGGAAAGCGTTCTTTTCCGCCAGCGGCAGTTTGCGCAGGTCCTGCCCTTCGAACTTGTGCGGTTCGCTTTTGCGGGAGGACATGTTCTTAACCACGGGGTTCTCCGCTATGTCCTTTGAAGGCTTGGCCAACTTGGCCAGGCGGTACAGCTCCTCCTGCACCTGGTCCAGCGCGGTCACGGAGGAATAATACCAGCGCCGGCCGTCAAAAACGCGCACGAAGGCGCCGGCGGTGTCGCGCTCGCGCATTTCGCGCAGCTCGCCTTTAAGGTATTGGATCAGGGTGGCGCGCACTTTCTCAACGCGCACGTCGCTGTACAGGCCTTCTGGGAATTTATACACGGACGCCTCCGGTGCCGGCAGATTCATTACTGGTTAAATTCTAATAAATTAGCGGCCCCCCTGTATTTTTGCGCGCGCAACCCGATAATCATTAAAGGTCCCCTCCCCAGTTGTGTAACATTGTTTTGTCGAGAAACAAGCACACAACCAAGGAGGAGACACGTATGAAATTATACGCGGAAATTGACCTGCATGCAAATAACA
>JAJZVJ010000390.1 GCA_021845705.1 bacterium | reverse complement strand
CGATCTACCAGGGCCGCCTTGTCCCTGGGGTCGGCCACGTCCTCGTCGCTGCCGCCGTAGGGATACAGTATCTCGCTGGCGTAGGAGTGATAGCTGATATGCGTCCTTATGTTCTTGTGCGCCAGGAAGAAGTCGCGGATGTGCTGGCTCTCGGGCTCGGAGAAGGCCTTGGGGCCGCAGTAGGTATCCGACGGAGGATAATGCGAGGCCCCCTCCCGGCACCACCAGGAATCGAAGTTGCGGTTCAGGTCCACGCCGAAGGAACCGTCGGAGTTCTTCTCCATGTTTTTGCGGAAGTACTGGTACTGGCCGTCCTTGATGTCGTACTCCACCCCGTCAGGATTGGCCATCGGGACGATAAAGATATCCAGCGTGGAGATGTAATTTCTGATGTCCGGGGTGTTGCGGTGGTCCATCAGCCAGGACGCGAACAGCAGCGGCACCTCGTCGGCCAGGTGCTCGCGCGCGTGGATATTTCCCATAAAGAAGGCACCGGGCTTGTCGCTGGGGCCGTCGCCTTTGACGCTGGTGTTGATGCGCAGGCACCAGATGTCGCGGCCCTGCACGGTCTTGCCGATGGAGAAGACGGAGGCGATGTCACGGTTCTTGGCCGCCAGCTGCCGGAGCAGGTCGGTGGTCTCCTGGTAGTTGTGGTAGACGGCGTCGGCCTGGGGAAAGTCCCTGGACAACCGGGAGGCGTAGTCCGTAAGCGGCCGGCTGCTTAGCACCCTTACCGCCCTGGAGGAGAGGCGGTCCAGCAAGGCCTTGTCCGCTATGCCGGAAACGGTCTGCCTGTCCTTGCTGACCACCACTATGTCGAAACCCTCTTCCAGCAGGCGGGTGCGCGAGGGCTTATCCGGCGCCGCTATGGTAACCCAGTAACGCCCGTCTGCCGACTGTCCCGGGACGGCCTTGACGGCCGGCGCCGGCGCGACGGGAAGCGGGGCAGAAATCTGCTCCAAAAGCTGGTCGTAGGAGGAAGAAGAGGCGGCCGCCAGTGCGGACAGAACTGAAAGAGAGGCCAGTATAAGCGGGAGCAGTATTTTTTTCATGCTGTTAATCTCTTTGCGAATCATTGACTTCGGTCAATATATATAAATTTTAAGGGGAAACGCAACTCTCCACAAGGCCAGATGGCCCATACTAAGATAGGGCTTAAGACCTACACTGCAGTTCTCGGCCGGGGTTAGAAAAAAAATTTAAGCCCCAGCGCCAGGTACCAGAGACCGGCCAGCAGCAGGGTCAGGCGGCCTATCTCGCTAGCACGGCGCCCCAGCCAGGGAGTGCCGAGCATGACCGGTGCGGTGAAGAGCGTGGTGGCGGAGAAGAAACCGATGAAGTAGACGAGGCCTTTAGGAACATCCGCAAGCTGGAGCAGACGTATCAATCCGGCGGCGAAGGGCGGGCAGACGTTTATACCGGTAACAAAGCCGAGCAGCAGCGGTATGCGGTGGAACCACGGGTTCAGATCCGACTTCAGCAAACAGGGGCTGTCGCGGCCGGCGAGCCTGAAGACAGCCAGGAAAACCATAAGGAAGCCGCACGCCGCCATGGCGGCCGGCAGCGCCCATGCCGGCAGGGCGTAGCGGCCGGCCTCGCCAAGCACACTGGCCAGTACGGCGAAGATAAGATAGGCGGCGAAGCGCCCCCCGGTGAACTGCAGGAAGATGCCGAAGTTGAAGTCCCAGGCCATCTTTCCCTCCGCAAGCAGGTAGGGGGCCAGCAGGGGCAGGCAGGCGGCAAGGCAGTAGAAGCCCGTGGAAAGGCCCAGCAAAAAGCCTTCGGAAAAAAGGGCCGGCACCGCTAGATGGTCACTGCCCTGTTACAGCGCTTGCACCAGCCCGCGCCCTTGCCAAAGCTGTTCTTGCGGTTCAGTTGCAGCAAAACCTTGCAGCCCGGGCAGGCCACCTCCATTCCGGCCAGGTCCAGTTTGGCGTAGTCCTTCTCGAATATTTCCTTGTTGGTATAGCGCGGTTCCAGCCATTTTCCGTCTTTCATCGTACCTCCATCAGGCTTACCCGAAAATCAGTTTGACCATATCCCGCAGCGCCGCCGGGGCCCACAGGGAAGAGAAGGCGGAGGACAGCGTCAGGGCGGAGAAAACGTAAAAATATTTCACTGATACCAGCGCGCCGGCAGCCCCGCCGAAGGACGGCAGTTCAAGGCCGAAAACAGTATAGCGCAGCGCAGCGGAAGGGCAGGCGTCCAGGCACTGACCGCAGAGGTTGCAGTAGGCCAGTATCTCCGGCCGCGCGCCCGGAGCGAAGCTTACGGCGTTCATTGGGCAGGCACGCTCGCAGGTCCCGCAGGCGGAGCACTTTGCGGCGTCGCCGGTCAGACGGAAAGGATTCAGCCTGCCCCATAAGGCCTGCCAGGCGGCAAAAGGACAGAGATAGGAGCAGAAGGTCCTTTTCCCGGTCAGCAGCGGACCCGCTACCAGCGCGGCCAGCGAGAGCCCCATCAGGCCGTACTGCGCGGCGCGCTCCCCGCCGCCCCTGGAGAGAAAAGCCCCTGTGAACTTGAACGGGCAGAGCCAGAGGCAGTACTCCGGAGCCATGTCGGCCAACGAAACCAGCAGGAAGAAGATCAGCAGCGCGGCGGGCAGGTCGCGCAGGAAACGAAGGCGGCCGGTCCCAACCAGCGGGCGCCGCACCGCGCCGCTCAGCCCGTCGTCTATGCCGCCGTAGAAGCAGGCCCAGGAGCACCAGCCGCGGCCTAGGGCAAGCGTGACGAAAAGCCACGCCGCGCCGAGCGTCAGCGGCCCCCACAACCGCCAGCCCGAGCTCATGAGCGCCAGGTACTGCTGGTAAAGATAACCAAAAAAATAGGGGGCCATGGCTATGTGGCAGTACGGGGTGCTGACAAAGCAGGTCGGGGCAAGGACCTTGTCC
>JAJZVJ010000389.1 GCA_021845705.1 bacterium | reverse complement strand
AACACATTTTATTCCCCCTCCAATGGGCGTCCGGCCTTTTGTAAGGATTTATGATGATTCTGCCGAGTATAAATTGCTAGAATTCCAGCATGAAGAAACTGGAATTCACTCCAGGCCGCACGCTGGTCTGCGGCATCTTGAACGCCACCCCGGACTCGTTTTCTGACGGAGGCAGATGGGCCTCTCCAGGGGATGCCGCTGCCAGGGGCATGGAAATTTGCGAACAGGGCGCGGACCTGCTGGATATAGGCGGTGAATCTTCCAGGCCGGGCAGCGCCCCGGTCAGCGCCGAAGAAGAGGGGCATAGGGTCCTCCCGGTAATAAAAGCCCTGGCCCCGCGCCTTAAGATACCTATATCTGTAGATACCTGTAAGCCGGAAATAGCCAGGTTGGCGGTAAAAGCGGGCGCGGACATAATAAACGATATAACCGGGTTTACGGACCCTGAAATGATAGAAGCCGCGGCGTCCAGCGGGGCCGGGGTTATTGTAATGCATATGCGGGGGTCGCCCCGCACTATGCAGGCCGACCCTGTTTACGCGGACGTTGTGGAGGAGGTAAAGTCTTTCCTTGCGGAAAGGGCGGCCGCGCTGGAGAAAGCCGGTGTAAGGAATATAATACTGGACCCGGGCATCGGTTTTGGCAAGACCCTCAGGCACAACCTTGCGCTGATAGCCGGGCTCTCCAGGATCCGCGCGCTCGGCTTCCCCGTTATGCTGGGTGTTTCCCGTAAAAAGTTCATCGGTACGCTGACCGGCGGCGGGCCGGAAGACAGGCTGGGCGGAACCATAGCCGCCTGCGCGGCCGGGGCGGTCAACGGCGCCGACATTATACGCGTGCACGACGTGCTTGAATGCCGGCGCGCCATGCTGGTGGCGGATGCCATAAGGACCGCCGGAAAATGAAAGTATATCTCTCTCTTGGTTCTAACGTCGGCGACAGGCTGGCGAACCTGCGGCAAGCGCTGCGCCTGCTTGGCCGCGGCGGCTGCCGCATCCGCAAAAGCTCCTCCGTTTATGAAACCGCCCCTCTTTATTACCTTAAGCAGCCGGCTTTCTTTAACATGGCCGCCGCATGCGAAACCAGGCTGAGCCCGCAAGAACTGCTGGCGCTTATAGGCAAGGTGGAGACGGCCCTGAAAAGGCGCAGGCTTTTCAGGAACGGTCCCCGCACTCTGGATATAGACATTATTTTTTACGGCGGGCGGATAATAAGCCGCCCGGGTCTGCAGGTTCCGCATCTCCGCCTGGCGGAACGCGGTTTTGTGCTGGCGCCGCTGGCCGAGATAGCCCCCGGCCTGCGCCACCCTTCCAACGGGCTTACGGTAAGGCAGATGTTCCGCGCTCTTAAAGACATAGGCGGCGCGCGGAAGCTGCCGGGAACTTATGGCGAACTTGAGGCCTGGCTGAGGGCCCTCCCCCCTCCGTCCGCCGCCGCGCATTATTCCCTGGCCGGCATAAAGGACGCGCTTTTAAGGCTGGGTAACCCGGAAAAAAAGATGGGGACGGTGCTGCATCTGGCCGGCTCCACCGGCAAGACCAGTTCCTCCTGCATGGCTGCCGCGGCGCTTTCGGCCTGCGGCTATAAGACCGGGCTTTATACCAGCCCGCATGTAAGGCGCATGCGGGAGCGCATAAAGATAGACGGCCGGGATATATCTGAAAAAGACTTCCTCTCCTGTTTTCTCCGGGTGCAGGCCGTCTGCGCCGGGGAACTTTCTTTTTTCGAGACCCTTACGGCCATGGCTTTCCTTTATTTTTCGCTTAAGAAAACCCGCTTCGCCGTGGTGGAGGCCGGCCTGGGCGGCAGGCTGGACGCGACCAACGCGGCCGACGGCGCCGTGGCCGGGATAACCTTGGTAAGCATGGAGCATGTTCAGCTGCTGGGGCCGCGGCTGGAAAATATCGCGGCGCATAAAGCGGGCGTAATAAAGAAAGGGTCGGCGGTGTTGGCCGGGCAGCTGCCGCCGGCGGCTCTGCGCGTTGTTGAGCGCGCGGCTAAAAAAGCCGGGGCCATGCTTTACCGGCCCGGCCCGCCGGCGGCCGTGAAATTTGCGGGGCCGGTGTTCCAGCTTTCCAACGCCGCGTTCGCCCTGCGCGCGGCGGGGCTTGCGGCCGCCAAAGCCGGCCTGGACTTTAACCCCGTCCGCGCCGGAGAGGCGTTAAGGCGGGCTGTCCCGCCCGGGCGTTTTCAGCGCTTCCGCCTGGCCGGCAGGACTATCGTTGTCGACGGGGCGCATAATATGGAAGGGATAGAAGCGCTGCTTAAAGAATTTTCCGGCCGGCCGCCGGTCTGCGTGGCAGCTTTTATGGGCGACAAAGCCATCGGCCCTATGGCCGGCGCGCTGGCCGCGGCGTCGTCCAGGCTTATTCTGACGCGTTCACTTTCCTACAGGTCCGCCGATCCTGACGCCGTGAAAGAACTTCTCCCCCCCGCCGCGCGGCGCGCCGTTCTGGTGGTAAAAGATCCGGTGAAGGCCCTGGCGCGCGCCGCCGGGCTGGCGCCAAGGGGCGGCACGGTGCTGGTAGCGGGCAGTCTTTACCTCGCCGGCGACGTGCTGGCCGGGCTGAAAGGAAAAAAAGCTTTCCATCCTGAAGAGATGCTGGTGAAATAAAAGGCCGGCAGGAAATATTCCACCGCCGAGCCGGGGTCGCGGAAAACCGCTATGCGGTTTATCCGTGACTCGAACCTGAACCCTGGAAAATTGAAAATGTCCCCACCAGGAATCGAACCTGGATTGCCTGCTTAGAAGGCAGGAGCTCTATCCGTTGAGCTATGGGGACAATTTGTATATTTTACAACAATAAGCCGCCTGCCGGGGCTGTTCCCAAAAGCTCACGTAACTTCCAGCAGGCCGATTTGGGAACATGGAAGACGCTAAAATTAAAAAATCTCCCGTTTTATG
>JAJZVJ010000388.1 GCA_021845705.1 bacterium | reverse complement strand
CGGGAACTGTGGAAACCGCCGCCGCGGCTTCCGCTTTTTTACGTTTTTCCTGGCGGGCCTTTTGAGCGGGCGCTTTTTGCGCCGCCGCGTTGAGGGTAAAAGCGAGAAGCAGGGTGACTGTTAATGTTTTATTCATTTCTAGAGAATTCCTCCTGGTCATGAATTGCGTCGCTTGGCTTAATTCCGGCCGGCTCTATGGCCTGCGGCTGCTGGGCGGCCGCCTTCTGGGATTTAAGATGGTCTTCCATCTTGTCGAAGAAGATCTCCCAGCGGTTGGAGCCTTCCGGCTTGTGTATGAACCCGTTCATCTCAAGTATGCTCAAAATATTGGTGGCCCGCGCGGAGGAGCCGAAGTGGGCTTTAAGCAGGTCCTGTGAAACCCGCTTGCGCTCCAGCACCAGCCGGAGGGCCGCGATCATTTCCTCAGAGGAACTGCCCTTGCCCGTGCCCTGGGTTTCCTCGTCTTCGCTCAGGGGCTGGTAGTTGGGCCTGGCCTGCGCTTTAACGAAGTCGGCCACGCGGCGTATCTCGTCCTCGCTGACGTAGGCTCCCTGTATGCGGGAAGGCTTCTGCGCGTCTATAGCGAGGTAAAGCAGGTCTCCTTTCCCTATAAGAGCCTCCGCCCCCGGGGTGTCCAGGATGACGCGCGAATCGGTTTTTGAGGTCACCTGCAGCGCTACCCGCGACGGAAGGTTGGCCTTGATAACGCCGGTGATCACGTCCACCGACGGGCGCTGGGTGGCGAGGACCAGGTGTATGCCGACGGCGCGGGCCATCTGGGCCAGGCGCTGTATGGCGTCCTCAACGACGTTCCGGGTCTGGAGCATCAGGTCGGCGAGCTCGTCTATGACCACGATGATATAGTATTCCTGGGGCTCGCCGTTCTCGAGAGCCCATTTGTTGTAGGCGGCTATGTTCTTGACGCGGGCCCGTTCGAATTTCTTGTAGCGCTTCTCCATTACCCGCGTCAGGGCCACCAGGGACTTTGAAGCGTCTTTCGGGTCGGTTATCACGGAGACGCGGTCCGGAGTCTCCTTCGGGTCGTAAAGGTAGGGGATGTCCTCGTAGAAGGTGAGTTCCAGCCGCTTGGGGTCTATAAAGAGGAACTTGACCTCGTCGGGCTTGTTGCGGAAAATAAGGGAAAGTATCAGGGACTGCATGAACACGCTCTTGCCGCTGGCGGTGGCGCCGGCCACCAGCAGGTGGGGCATGGTCTCCAGGTTCGCCACGGCCACGGCGCCCTCGGCGTAGCGGCCAAGCGCGAACGTGAGCGGCGAGCGGGAGCCGTTGAAGGCGGAATTCTCAAGAAGTTCCCTCAGGCAGACCTTGGCGCGGTTGCTGTTGGGGATCTCGAAGCCTATGGCTGACTTGCCGGGGATCGGCGCTATGACGCGGATAGCGCCGGCGGATTTCATGGCCAGCGCCACGTCGTTGGAGAGAGAAACGATGGAGCTTATTTTCACGCCGGCGGCGGGCGTAACCTCGTAGCGGGTCACGACCGGGCCGGGGTAGACGCCGGAAACATGAACGTCCACTTTGAAGCTTTTGAAAGTGGTTTCCAGCTGCAGGCGGGCGCTCTGGATCTCGTCGTCGCCGGGGCCTATGGTCCCCTGTTTGGAAGGCGGGTCCAGCAGGTCGGTGCCCGGGAGCTTGAAATTCTTGAAATACGGGTCCGCCAGTTTCTCCTTGCCCCCGGCCGGCCTTTTCCCCTCCACCTCCTGCGCGGCCGCCGGTTTAGGCGTTTTGGCGGCGGCCTGGAGTTCAGGCTGCGCGCGCACTACCTGCGGTTCCGGCCGGGCGGAAGGTTTCTCCGCCGGTTTTTCCTGGGCCCTGACCACAGGGGGCGGCTCCGGTATGGGCTTTGCGTCGTAAACGGGCCCCTCGGATCTTTCTTTTTCGGAGATATTCTTCAGTCTCGAGTTCAGCTCGCGTTTGGCGGACGCCCAGTTGCGGTAATCGTCTATCGCGGCGGAGGAGACGGTCTTGAGGACTTTGCGCCAGGAGATCTTGAACAGCAGCTGTATGCCCGCGAAAAGCAGCACGGAGGAGAACAGCGCCGCGCCTACGGCCCCGAACATCTTCGAAAGCGCCTGCTCCATGAAGTAGCCAAGCCAGCCGCCGGCGAATTCCCAGGGTCCCAGGTGTTCGCTAAGGAGCGTTATCAGGGAAGAAACGGAGCCCAGGACCAGCAGTATGCCCGAGGTGAGGGTGATAACGCCTTTGTGGGGCTTGTTAAGATTCATCAATATGGCCACAAGGCCGTAAAGGAAGATGAACGGGAACAGATAGGCGGTATTTCCCAGGAAGGACATGAAAGCCCCGGCCACATTGTCGCCTATGATGCCGCGGGGGCCGGAACTGAGCAGGACCCAGATCAGCCAAAGGTTGAAAGCGAAGGCTCCCAGCCAGTAAAGTATATGCGAGAATGCCGAGGACTTTTTTTTGCCCTGGGCGGAAGCTCTGTTCTTTGCAATTTCGCGCATGAGTTAGGATAAATATAAGGCCGACGGACGGACTTACGTGGATATGACCGCGGCTAAGATTACAGCTAAACGAAACGCTTCAGTTCGTGAGCTTTGCCTGGAGATCAGGATTATTCGCTTTGCTGTGTAAGAACAACCCTGAAGTTAAGTTCCTTCGGATAGAGGGAGATTTTGCCCTGGGCGGCCAGCCACCCCAGGGCCAGGTAGAGCGAGGAACTGGAAAGGTGGAGCTTGAACTTGAGGTCCCAGGAGGAGGCGTCGCCGCCGGAGGCCTTGAGGGTCTCAAGGAGGTTCCCGGCGGTCTGAGCCAGCGTGTCCGTGAACTTGGCGGCGTCCTGCATTTTACTTCTTCACCATGAACAGGTCGCCGTTGGGTTCAAAGGGTTTGCTGTTTTCATGAGCTACTTTAAGGATCACGCAGGTGAATT
>JAJZVJ010000387.1 GCA_021845705.1 bacterium | reverse complement strand
GGGTGAACTAATCACCCGCCTCCTACCCGATTTATATACATCAGCCAGGGCAGCCCGGGGGTCTGGGTTAGCAAAACCCTGTCGGAGGCCCGAGCTTACGTAAGCGCGAGGGCCGAGACGGGGAGTGGCGAGCACGGTGTGCGCGTGGCCGAAACGGCCACTTTCTTGACAACGTTTTTTCGTTCCGGACCCCCGGGCTGCCCACTCCTGAGAAAAAATAAAAGCCCCAAAAAGGGGCTTTCTTCTTTTCTCTGCCAAGCGAACCTACATCACTATCCAGTGGTAGAAGCGCTTGGCCAGGTAGCCGAAGTGGGTAAGCGAACGCACCTTCGTAATGTTCCGGAACATCGTCTTCGGCCTCAGGTAGAACCTGCGGAAAGCCTCGCGCTGCAGGCTCCTGAGCTCCTCGCGCGTAACGCCCTTCGGCGCGTACGGGACCTTCTGGAAAATAAGCCCGTCCACGTCCATCTCGCCTATCTCCCCGCTCTTTATCAGCTTAAGCGTAACCGGCGTCATGGGCAGCGGCAGGAAAGTGAAGAAGTTGGCCCGCAGGAGCGGCAGCTCCAGCGAGAACTTTATGCTTTCGCGCATATCCTCCACGGTCTCGTCGGGGAAACCGAGGATGAAGAAAGCCGCCAGGTCTATGCCTTTGCTCTGGATAAGCGCCACCTTCTCGCGGATAAGCGCCACGGTAAGCTGCTTGTCCATGCGCTTGAGCGTTTTGTCCGAGCCGGATTCTATACCCACCGAGATCAGGTAAGTCCCCGCCTGCTTCATCAGGTCCAGCAGCTCGGAGTCCAGCGTGCCGATGCGCACGCCGTTAGGGAAGGCAAGCGAGATAGGCAGCTTGCTCGCTATTATCCGCTTAAGTATGGAGACCGCGTGCGCCTTGTCCAGAGTAAAATTGTCGTCGACAATGTGTATCTCGCGTATACCGAACTTATTGTAGAGCAGCTCTATCTCCGCTATCACGGAGTCGGCGCCGCGCTTGCGCATGGTCCTGCCGCTCAAGATGGGGGCGGTGCAGAACCCGCAGGCGAAGGGACAGCCGCGGGTGGTAACGATGGGCGCTATCGGGAATTTATTGAAGAAAGCGCCGTGCTGGGCGGGCGGGTAGTTCTGCGGGTTTATCAGGTCCCAGGCCGGCAGCGGCAGCGCGTTTATATCGGCTATCGGGCGTATCTCGTTAACGCGCAGCGCGCCTTCCGAGCGCCAGACCAGGCCGGGAATATCGGCGGCGGCCCCGCGGCCCTCGAGCATCTCCATGAACAGCGGAAAACTCTCTTCGGTCTCACCCCGCAGCAGGTAATCCGTCTCGGGGAAGAGCTTGGCAAGCGTCTCCTCGGGACAGAGCGTCGGATGGGGCCCGCCGGCGAGGAGGATCGCCTTCGGCAGCGCCGCGCGGGCCAGCACGGAAAGCCTTTTAACCTCGCCTATCTCCGGAGAATAGCACTGGAAACCCACCACGTCAGGGCCGAACCTCTTCAGTTCCTCCACAAAACTGTCGTCCCGGCGGCCCAGCATGCCGAAATCCAGCACCGCCACCTCGTGCTTCTCGCGCAGGCGGCTGGCCACATAGGCTATGCCCAGCGGCGGCTGTATATGGTCGCCAAGGGCTATGCCGGGTTTTACAAGCAGTATTTTCATCGATTATCTAGGGTAAAATTCAGAATATAATAGCAAACTTACTGCTTCAAGAGTTAACACAAAGTCCAAGGGTTCCTGTGTGACCGGAACGCAAAAACAGCGTCGCGCACACCGTGCGCGCGCTTCCCGCTACCGGTGTTTTCGCTTCGCAAGAAAACGCCTCCGAGGGGCTTTTGCTAACCCGGCCCCCCAGTCAGTCTCAGTCTTTGTTCGTAATCTCTTTCTCCAGGGCGGCTTTCAGCTCCGCCGGCAGTTCCGTCAGTTTCAGGTCGCGCCCGACGCTGACCAGGTCCGTCTCGGCTTTCCCTATAAGCCGGCCTTCCTGGTTATGCAGGGTATAGGCGAAAACTATGCGGTAAGGCGTGAATTCCTTTATCCGGATCTTGATATCTATAGTGTCGTCGTAGAATGCCGGGAACTTGTATTCCATCTCCTGCCTGCGCACGGCGAAGCCCACGCCGCCCTCAAGCAGCCGCTTAACGCCGAAACCGAGCTCCTCAAGGTATTCCGAGCGGGCCTCCTCAAGGTACTTGAGGTAGTTGGCGTGGTAAACCGCGCCGCTGTGGTCCGTGTCGTGGTAGTAGATCTTTTTTTTCATCGGTCTTATTCCCCTATGATCTTTATAAGCAGGCGTTTCGAGCGCCGGCCGTCGAATTCCCCGTAGAAGATCCGCTCCCAGGGGCCGAAGTCCAGCTCCCCTTTAGTGACCGCCACCACCACCTCGCGCCCCATTATGGTGCGCTTCAGGTGGGCGTCGCCGTTATCCTCCCCGGAAAGGTTATGCTTATAGCCGCGCGCGCTGTACGGCGCAAGTTTTTCCACCCACTCCAGGAAGTCCTGGTGCAGGCCGCTTTCATTGTCGTTTATGAACACGCTGGAGGTGATATGCATGGAGTTCACCAGGCAGAGGCCCTCTTTTATCCCGCTTTTCGCCAGTTCCGCCTCCACTTTGGCGGTTATATTCACTATGGCGCAGCGTTCGGGGGTATTTATGGTGAGGTAGGCCGTGTGGGATTTCATTGGTAGAAATCTGACGCCGGTATCCTACTTGGACCCGGTTTTCAGAAACCTCCTTTCAAACCGTGCTTGCGGTTTTCCCGCACACGGCTTAACGATAGTCTTCATTGCACAGCGTACACAGCCTTCGGATATCGAATAGTTCCGCCCAACCGATACAGTCCCTGCTGACCAAGCCATTCTGAACTCCAGAGGCCGGCCTGGCCAGGTTTAAGGTTCCGCCCAACGCGCCGGACAAGAAAGCGGTG
>JAJZVJ010000386.1 GCA_021845705.1 bacterium | reverse complement strand
CCCCGCTCACGGCGGCCATTTCGGCCGCGGCGGGCCAGGAAGCCTTATGCACCGACGGCTGCTTGAGAGCGGCCGCGTAGGACCAGCTCCAGACATCTTCCGTTATGAACGGCAGGAAAGGCGCGAACAGCCTCAGGAACACGCCCAGCGTCCACTCCAGGGTGGCGCAGGCCGAGCGGGCGGCCTTCGGGGTTCCGGAATAGGCGCGGTTCTTCACCAGCTCCAGGTAATTGTCGCAGAAGTTCCAGAAGGCTGACTCGGTATAGAGCAGCATTGCCGCGTACTCGTAATTTGCGAAGTCCTTGCCGGAAGCCTCCACTATCCCCTTGAGCTGTTCCACCCAGGCGCGGTCAAGCGGCTCGGTGATGTCGGCGGGGGTAAGCGCCGGGGCGCCGGCCATGGCCGGGCCGTTCATCTGCATCAGCGTGAACTTGCTGGCGTTGAAGAGCTTGGTGGCGAGGCGCATCCCCACCTTGAACACGCTCTCGTCGTACATCGTGTCCTGCCCGAGCTTGGCCTTGCCGGCCCAGTAGCGCAGGGAATCCGCGGAATAGGTTTTCAGCAGGTCGTCGGGCGTTACGGTCTTGCCCTTGGACTTGCTCATCTTGCCTTTGTCCGGGCTTACCACCCAGCCGCTGATGGCGGCGTTGTACCAGGGCACGGAATTCTGGTGCATCCAGGCTTTGGTGATGGTGTAGAAAGCCCAGGTGCGGATGATCTCGTGCGCCTGCGGGCGCAGGTCGGCGGGGAAGAGGTTGGCGTGGCGCGCCTTGTCGTCGGCCCAATGGCTGGAGATCATGGGCGTAAGCGAGGAGGTGGCCCAGGTGTCCATTACGTCAGGCTCGCCCGCGAAGCCGTTAGGCTTGTTGCGCTGCTCCTCGGTGTAGCCGGGAGGGCAGTCGGTGGCCGGGTCCAGCGGCAGGCGCTCGGGCGCGGCCAGGATCGGCCTGGAATAATCTATCTTGCCTGCGGCGTCCACCGGGAACCAGACAGGGAACGGCACGCCGAAGTAGCGCTGGCGGCTGATGCACCAGTCCTGGTTCAGGCCTTCCACCCACTGCTCGTAGCGCTTGAACATGTAGTCGGGGTGCCAGGCCACCTTCTTGCCCTGCTCTAGGAGCTGCGGCTTGTTGTTAAGGATCTTGATGTACCACTGGCGGGCCGGCACGAACTCCAGCGGCTGGTCGCCTTTTTCGTAATATTTCACGGCCTGCTTGGTAGGCCGAGGTTCGCCCACCAGGATGCCGGCGGCCTTGAGCATTTCCACCGTCTTGGTGCGGGCCTGCTTGGCGTAAAGCCCGGCGAGGGCGCCGTAGGCTGCAGCGGCGGCCCCGCGGTCAGCGCTGTCCAGGAATTTGGAAACGTGCTCCACGGAATGCAGGCGGCCGTCGTTGCCGATGATCTGGCGCATCGGCAGTTTTTCCTTGCGCCAGAATTCAACGTCGGCGATGTCGCCGAACGTACAGATCATCATTATGCCGGTGCCCTTTTCGGGGTCGGCGTGGTAGGACGGCATTATGGGCACGCGCACCTTGAACAGCGGGGTCAGCGCGGTCTTGCCGAACAGCGGCTTGTAGCGCTCGTCGTCGGGGTGGGCCACCACGGCTATGCAGGCCGCCAGCAGCTCGGGGCGGGTGGTGGAGATAACGAAGTCGCGGTCTTTTTCCCCTTCCACGGCGAACTTGATGTCGTGGAAGAAGCCGGAGACCTCGCGGTCCTCGCATTCGGCCTGGGCTACGGCCGTTTTAAAAGTGGTGTCCCACAGCGTGGGGGTCTCGGCGCTGTACACGTGGCCTTTCTTGAAAAGGTCCAGGAAGGACAGCTGCGAGGTCTTGCGGCAATGCTCGCCCACGGTGGAGTAGGTCTGCCGCCAGTCCACCGACAGGCCGAAGCGGCGCCACAGCGCCTCGTATTTCTTCTCGTCCACGGCGGTCTGCAGCTCGCACAGCTCCAGGAAGTTCCGGCGGGAGATATGCTCGTAGTCCTTCAGGTCCTTCTTGGGGCCGGTCGGTTTATAGTCGGGCGTATAGGGCAGAGCGGGGTCGCAGCGCACGCCGAACAGGTTCTGCACGCGGCGCTCCGTCGGCAGGCCGTTGTCGTCCCAGCCCATAGGGTAGAAGATGTTCTTACCTTGCATGCGCTGGAAGCGCACCATGATGTCGGTCTGCACGTAGCTGAACACGTGGCCCACGTGCAGCTCGCCCGAAACGGTGGGCGGCGGGGTGTCCACCACGAAGGTCTCCTTGCGGGGGCGGGCGGGGTCGTAGAAATAAAGCTTTTCCTGCTCCCACTTTTCGCACAGGGCCGGTTCTACCGCCGCGGGCAGGTAATTCGCCGGGAGGGCGGCCTTTTCGGCGGGTTTTGACGTGGAGGTATTTTGTTCCATAATTAAAGCTATTGTACCTTTTTTGCCTTGGGCCATAAAATGCCGGGACGCCTGCTCCGGCCCACCCGCAGGGGCGTAAAAAGGTGAAGTTTAAAACCCGGTTTTGAAGTGTTATAATTGCCGCATGGGAGGATATATGAAAAAAATAGCGATGTTCATTGCTTTCCAGGGCTTCAGGGACGAGGAATACATAGAGCCGAAGAAGGCCCTGGAGGCGGCCGGCCACAAGGTGACCACGGTCTCCACGGCCAAGGGCGAGGCGCGGGGCAAGTTCCGGCTGACCGCGCAGGTGGACAGGACCGTGGACGAGATAGACCCGGCCGACTACGACGCGCTGACGCTGGTGGGCGGGCCGGGGGCCCTGGAGCACTTGGACAACCCCAAGGTGCACGCGCTGTTCAGGCGGGCGGCGGAAGCCGGCAAGCTGATAGGCTCCATCTGCATTTCGCCTGTGGTGCTGGCGCACGCCGGGCTGCTTAAGGGCAAGAAGGCCACCTGCTGGCCGGACGGCGCCGCCGAGGTGGAGAAGGCCGGCG
>JAJZVJ010000385.1 GCA_021845705.1 bacterium | reverse complement strand
TTTTGAAAGCCTTTTGAGAAGAGCCGAGCCGACCAGCCCGGTATGTTCGGCGATATAAGTTAGGTGTTTTGGTTTCATAAGCTGGGTCCGGCCCTTCAGAACGGCGATTTAAAATCCTTCAGCTCCGGGAAAGCGGCGTCGCGCGGCGAGATCAAGGGCTTTCCCTCCGGCCACTTGATCCCGGCCGAGTTCCAGAGTATCCCCGCGTCGTTCTCAAAGGAATAAACGGCGGACGTTTTATATAGCATGATCGCGTTGGCGGACAATGCGTAAAAGCCGTGGGCGCAGCCTTTGGGGATATAAAGCATATTGCCTTTCTTGGCACCGAGCTTCAAAGTGAAATGTTTTCCGTAAGTCCCCGACTTTTTGCGCAGGTCCAGCACGGCGTCCAGCACCTCGCCGCCCAGGCAGAAGACAAGTTTTACAAGGTCAGCCGGCGGTACCTGAAAATGCAGGCCGCGCAGAACACCTTTTCTGGAGACGGAATAATATTCTTCAGGAAAATCGGTCCCTAGCCTTAGTTTTTTAAATTCAGCGGCATGAAAAACTTTAACAAAAGTCCCGCGCGGGTCTTTACGCACTGTAGGGGATATCTCAAAACAGCCGCTTATTACCGTATTTTTTTTAATAAAGTTCATATTTCAGTGCCTTAAGAAATCAGCAAATGTTTTGGCCATATATTGCAGCATCTCGTGGGTCATGCCGGGGTAGACGCCTATCCAGAAAGTACTGTTCAGTATCCTGTCCGTATTCTCAAGTTTGCCGGCCACGCGGTAGCCGCGGCCCGTAGCGCGCATCTCGTCGAAGCAGGGGTGCTTTATGAGGTTCCCGGCGAAAAGCATGCGGGTCTGGATCTTGTTGGCTTCAAGGTGCGCCACAAGCTGGTCGCGCGTAAAGCCGGCATTCTCCCTTACGGTGACCAGGAAACCGAACCAGCTGGGGTCGGCGTTGGGCGTTGGCTCCGGCAGTATAAGCTGCTTCGCGAACGGCGCCAGGGCGCGCTTCAGGTAAGCCCAGTTTTTTTTGCGGGCTTCCACAAAAGCCGGGAATTTCTTAAGCTGGGCCAGGCCCACGGCCGCCTGCATCTCGGTGGCTTTCAGATTATAGCCGAAGTGCGAATACACGTATTTATGGTCGTAGCCAAGGGGCAGGCCGCCGAACTTCTGGGTGAAGCGGCAGCCGCAGGTATTGTCTTTCCCCGACGGGCACCAGCAGTCCCGGCCCCAGTCGCGGAAAGAGTCTATAAGCCGTTTAAGCTGGCCGTCGTTGGTGTAAACAGCGCCGCCCTCGCCCATGGTCATATGGTGGGGCGGGTAAAAGCTGGAGGTCCCTATGTCGCCGAAAGTTCCCGTGAATTTACCATCGTAGCGGGAGCCCAGCGCGTCGCAATTATCTTCTATAAGATACACGCTATGCTTCAGGCAAAAATCCTTAACGGCCTTTATGTTAAAAGGGTTTCCCAGGGTATGGGCGAGCATCACCGCTTTGGTCTTTTTTGACAAGGCCTTTTTCAGCAGCGAACAATTTATATTATAGGACGGGAGTTCCACGTCCACAAAAACAGGAACAGCGCCGTACTGTATTATGGGCGTTACCGTCGTAGGGAAGCCTGCGGCCACGGTTATCACTTCGTCGCCGGGCTTTATGCGCCGCGCGCCCAGTTTGGGCGAGGTAAGGGCCATAAAAGCTATCAGGTTAGCCGAAGAGCCGGAGTTCACCAGCGACACGTGCTTTACTCCCAGGTAAGCGCCAAGCTGCCGCTCGAACTCGGCGCAGTAGCGGCCCGAGGTAAGCCAGAAATCAAGCGCGGTATCAGTAAGGTTTATCATCTCCTTCTCGTCGTAAACCCGCCCGCCATAATTTACAAAGCTTTCGCCGGGCCTGAACGCCGGTTTCTTGTGGAATTTCTTGTAGTAGGCAGCCACTTGTCTAAATATCCTGTTGCGTGCGGAAGTTTCTTGTTTGGTCATATTTTTCCAAATAGCGTCATAACTTTGGCCAATATCTCTTCTTCCGGCTTTATAGCGGCCAACGGTTTAAGCCTTTCCAGTACGGCTTTTTTATCCAAGGCCGGGCCTTGCCGCAATATTATGGTACGCAAATCGGCCAGGTCTTTATCACGGCAGGCGAAAGCTTTCATCACGGTCAGGTCCTCGGCAGAACAGGTAAGCAGCCTTACAGACGGAGAAAAATCAAAGTAAGACGCCCTGTTAATGATCTCCTCCTCGAAATCAAAAGCGGCGAAAGTGATATCGAACTTGGCGCCGTTATCTGCTTCAACAAGCAGCACCCTGTTGTCGCACGCAAAAGCCACGGCGTCCTTTATCCTGGGCCGGTATACTGCGGTTATCTCGCGTGCCACGGCTTCTTCCCCCCCGTAACCGGTGAGCAGGGAAATATCCGCGTCCAGCGTAAGGCGCGGCTCGCCCCAGCGCTGAAGGGCTATGCCGCCTATAAAGCAGAATTTCCAGCGTTTGCCGGCCAGGAATTGCTGCAACCCGGCGGCGGCTTCGAAAAGAGTTTTCAAGGACGCAGCCTCCTAAAGTATTTTTGCATCTCTACCAGCCCGGATATAGGGCGGTCATAAGTCTTCATGGCGCACTGATACGCATCTTCCAGTAAAAGAATGGCTTTGGCCGTGTCGCCGGCGGCTATTTCTGCGCGGCGTATTGGCTCAAGGGCGTGCGCGGAACGCAGCCACTGGCGGGCGCAGGCGCGCATGTCTTTAGCGGCCATTAGAGTATTCCGTTATCTGCTCCACACATTTGGCGCGCATATCCGCGCCGGCCTGGAAGGCGCGGGTCCAGTCTATAATCTTATCTATGGCTGTGCCTATATGCCAGCGCGGGGCCCAGCCGAGCTCCCGCCGGGCCTTTAAAGAATCCAGCTTAAGGCACTGCGCCTCGTGCGGGTGGCGGCCTTTGTC
>JAJZVJ010000384.1 GCA_021845705.1 bacterium | reverse complement strand
CGGCTTTCCTCGGCCTGTTAGTTCTGATGAACCGCCGTATACCGAACGGTACGTACGGTGGTGTGGTGAGGACGGCGGGTGAACTAATCACCCGCCTCCTACCCGATTGTACCGGGTTTATTTGCTGAAAAGGCCGGCCGAGACAAGGTAGACCAGCGCCGAGATCGCGGCCGCGCCAGGGATGGTCAGCACCCACGCCCAGACTATCTGGCCGGCCACCCCCCAGCGCACCGCGCTGAAGCGCTTCATGGTGCCCACGCCCATGATAGCGCCGGTTATTGTATGGGTGGTGCTGACCGGCACTCCCATGGAGGAAGCCAGGTAAAGCGTGGCGGCCGCGCCGGCTTCGGCGCAAAAACCGTCCACGGGCTTAAGCTTAGAAATCTTATGGCCCAGCGTTTTAACGATGCGCCAGCCGCCGAACATGGTGCCCAGGCCCATCGCGGTGTAACAGAGGGCAGCCACCCATTTCGGCACGTCGAAGGCGCCGTGGAGATAGCCGGAACTGTAAAGCAGCCCCGTAATTATGCCCATGGTCTTCTGGGCGTCGTTGCCGCCGTGCCCCAGGCTGTAGGCGGCCGCCGAGAGGAGCTGCCCTTTGCGGAACAAATGGTCCACTTTGCTCGGGATGGACCTGGCGGCCAGCCGGTACACCACCACGCCGAAGAAAAGCCCCAGGAGGAGCCCCAGGACAGGGGAGATAACTATGAAAGCGACGACCTTAATTATGCCGGACATCACCAGCACCTTCGTGGAGCCGGCTTTGACCACCGCCGCGCCGGCGAGCGCGCCCATCAGCGAGTGGGAGGAGCTGGCCGGCAGGCCGTAGTACCAGGTAAGGAGGTTCCAGACAGAAGCGCCCACCAGCGTGCCGAATATGACGTGGTTGTCTATCACGCTCATATCCACTATGCCTTTGCCCATGGTCGCGGCCACCGAGTGGTTAAAGATGAAGAACGCCACCACGTTAAAGAAAGCGGCCCAGATCACCGCCTGCCGCGGGGAGAGAACGCGCGTCGAGACTACGGTGGCGATGGAGTTGGCCGCGTCGTGGAAGCCGTTCAGGAAGTCGAAGACCAGCGCCATCGCTATAAGGGCGATCACGGCCAGGAGCGCGCTATCCATTTTTCACCTGTATGGCCTCGATCACTTTCGCGACGTGCTCGCAGGTGTCGAGCGTGGCTTCCGCCACCTCGTAGATCTCTTTCCACTTAATGACCATGATGGGGTCTTTTTCAGTTTCAAAAAGGTGGCTGATAGCCTTCTCCCTTATCTGGTCCCCAATATTCTCAAGCCTGTTCACTTCTATGCAGTGGTCCAGCACGCGGCGCGCGCGCTTGGTGTCGTGCATATGCTTCACCGCGTTGGCCAGCGCCTGGCTGGACTGGTCGATGGTGTCGGCGAACTGCACCATGTATTCGTCGTTCGCGTCCAGCTTGTAAAGCTTTATCCGGTTCGCCATCGAGTTTATCATGTCCAGGATATCGTCCAGCGTATTGGCCAGCGCGTAGATATCCTCGCGGTCTATGGGGGTGATGAAAGTGCGGTTGAGCATGTCCACTATTTCGTGGGAGAGAGTGTCCCCCTCATGCTCGTAATCTTTTATGGTCTTGACCGTAGCCTCGTCGAAAAGGCCTTTTTTTACCGCATGCTTGAAGCAGTCGGCGGCTTTCACGATATTCTCGGACTGTAAATTCAGGAAATCGAAGAACTTCACTTCTCGGGGCATGAAATTTATGGCCATGGAGCGCTCCTTGAACCGCGGGATGGTTTAATTATATCCTTTTTGAGGATTTGACGGCAATTTATAAAGGAGACACCATGGACCTTAAAACCGGGCTGTATAACCGCTTTGAACGCTACGCCAGGATAGATACCCAGAGCGACGAGAATTCCAGGACTTTCCCTTCGACTAAAAAACAGCTGGTGCTGGCGAAGGTCCTGGCCGCCGAACTTAAGCGAATGGGGGCGAAAAAGGTCAAGCTCGATAAATACGGGTACGTTACCGCGGAGCTCCCCGCGACCGCGAACGGGAAACATCCGGCCATAGGCTTCCTGGCGCATATGGACACCTCGCCTGCGGCTTCAGGCAAGGGCGTAAGACCTCAGATCCATAAGGCGTGGAAAGGCGGCGACATAGTTATCAGCCGCAGGCACGGCGTGATCCTGAACACAAAGAACTGCCCGGAACTGGCTGGCTGCAGGGGAGAGGACATAATTACGGCCTCGGGGGATACCTTGCTCGGCGCTGACGATAAAGCCGGGATAGCTATAATAATGACCGCGGCCGAATACCTGCTCAAGCATAAGGAGATCCCGCACGGAACGCTGAAGATCGGCTTTACCCCGGACGAGGAAGTGGGACAGGGAGTTAAATTCTTCGACGTTAAGGCTTTCGGCGCGGCGGCGGCCTACACCTTTGACGGCGACGTGGCCGGGGCCGTGGAAGAGGAGAACTTCAACGCCGACGGGATAAAGATAGCGATAGAGGGCAAAAGCGTGCACCCGGGCACCGCCAAAGACGCCATGGCGAACGCCGCGCGCATCGCCGCGGATATAGTGGCGGGCTGGCCGGAGAATCTTCTGCCGGAAACCACCGCCGGCCGGGAAGGCTTTATTATGTTCACGGATATCTCCGGCGGGACCGAGAAGGCGGAAATTTCAGGCATCGCGCGCGAGCACGATCTGAAAAAACTTAAGGCGATGGAGAGACAACTGGAAGCGATAGTGGCGGCGAAGCGCCTGAAATACCCGCTGGCCGGGATCGACCTCAAGTTCACCGAGCAGTACCGGAACATGAAGGAGGTCATAGTCCGGAATCCGGACGTTATGAAGAAACTCCTGGCGGCCGTCAGGAAGGCCGGGCTCGTCGGGCACGTTAAACCGGTAAGGGGCGGCACCGACGGGGCAAGGCTGTCTTTTATGGGACTGC
>JAJZVJ010000383.1 GCA_021845705.1 bacterium | reverse complement strand
CCTCGTAGAACGCGCGGCTGGCGGAGACCACCCGCAGGTCCTGGTCCAGCGCTATCAGCGGCTCGCGCACCGTGTTGATGAGGCTCTCGGAGTATTCACGGGCGGCGTCTTCGGAGATCTTGGTCGTTGCAAGTTCTTTGCGGGCGTTCTCCAGCCCGTTCTCTATTTCCCTGCGGGGCGTGATGTCCTCTATGGACAGCAGGATGACGCGTTCTTTTCCCAGCACCCGCTGGATCTGCCGGGCGTTCAACAGCATGATCCGCCTGCCCAACCCGGCGAAATCATGCTCTACCTCGTAATTATCGAACGTCGTTTTTTGAGGCAGGATGGTTTCCAGCAGTTCCCGCAGCTTGGGGATATCCCACTGTTTATTGCCCAGGTCGTAGATAAGCTGCCCCACGGTCTCTTTAGGATTTACCTTAAAGACTTCATAGAAGGAGCGGCTCGCGGAGACCACCCGCAGGTCCTGGTCCAGCGCTATCAGCGGCTCGCGCACCGTGTTGATGAGGCTCTCGGAATATTCGTGGGCCGCGTCTTCGGAGGTCCTGACGGACGCCTGCAGCCGCCGGCCAGTTTTCAGGTAGATAAAATAAGCGAACGAAACCGCGAGCAGCAGCGTGAACAGGCTGGTGACAATGATGCCGCCCAACAGGCGGCGCATGCTCAGGCGGAGCGCCGCTTCGTGCTTTGCCAGCGCGTCCTCCTCTATCCTGGTGAAGCCGTTTTTCTCGGCGCGTATAGAATCCATCAGCCGGTTGCCCTGGCCGCTGCGGATGGCGGCCGTTGCGGCGGCCGGTTCGTGCTTGCGGCGCAGCTCTATAGCGCGAGCGAGCTCCGCCAGTTTGCCGGTTATCAGCGGCGCCATCGTCTCGAGGTGTTTATGTGCGGCGGGTATCGAGGTGTTTTGACTTAATTCTTTCAGCTGGCCGGGGATCCTGTCGCGCGCCGCCAGGTACGGTTCCAGGAAAGCCTCGTCGCCGGTCAGCGCATAGCCGCGCTGGCTGGTCTCGGCGTCTTTCAACCCGGACATTAATTCTTCGGCGCTTAGCAGTAAAGAATAAGCATGCTTCCGCGCGGCGTTAGCTTCCTTCAGCTGGTAAAAAGCCCGGAACGACAGCGCCAGCACGGCCGACATTACCACGACCCCGGCTAAAACAGCTGAGATCTTATACGTATTTTTATTTATCATCCTATCCCCGCCTTGAACCAGCCGCGTAAATCAACTGCGCCCCTGCTTCGGGCAGAGGCGCAGCAAGGAGAAATAGCACCCCGGCTTACGGCTCGTATACAGTTAGAACCACCCGCATGTTGGCTTTGGCGGCGGCCGAATCCATATTGGCCGCGGAGGCCGACTTCTCCTCCACCGCAGGCCGCATCTCCCCGTAGCCGACAATACTGATCCGGTCCGGATCTATCCCTTCCGCGATCAGGTAATCGGAGACCGCGGCCGCCCTTCTTTCGCTCAGGAGCTGGTTATATTCCTCGGTACCCCTGATGGAGGTGTAGCCCGCCACTTCCACCTGCCGTTTAGGATTATCCGCCAGGAGCTGTATGTTTTCATTAAGCGCCGCCATCCCCTGCGGCCTCAGCGCGGCCGAGTCAAAATCAAAATAGGAGTCTTCAAGCGTGATTTCTTTGATGACGACGGCCTTCGGCGCCGGCTTCGCCAACACCCTCACTTTCGGGGCAGGGCCGACCAGCCGCGGCTTCGGCCCCAGGGCGCCGACATACCGCACCGGCTCCGGCGCGGCCGCGGCTGGGGCCTTCGTCTTATCGGGGCAGCTGAACTTCATGGTCAGGCTCAGCCAATGAGAGTCACCCAGGTCGCCTACAGGCACCATGGCATAGTCCAGGACTATGGCGCGGGTGAGCGTATAACCCAGACCGAAGGTCAGGCCGGTCAGGCCGCTCAGCTGCGGGTCGGGGAAATTTACCTGGTAACCGGCGCGCAGCGCGAGGACATTGGCTTTTTCCTCCGTATTACCGATAAGGTATTCCGCGCCGACCTGCAGGCGGTTCATCGCTTTATTCTGCAGTTCGCCCGAGGCGGCGAGCAGCAGGTGCTTGTCCACGGTCCAGCCGGCGCCCAGGCGGAACCCGGAAGCCAGTTCGCCGATGCTGTTGCCGATGGCCCCCAGGTTGAGATTGGAATAGGTCAGGCCCAGGTCCAAAGAAGGAATTATGTTATATAAGACCCCCAGGTCCGCGGCATAGGTAGAGTAGGCTTTACCGGGAAACTGAGCCTGATAGGTCTTCAGGACCAGCCCCCCGGAAAACTTCGGGAACAATTCCTTGCCCCAGCCCAGGCTTCCGGCAAAGTCATGGGGAGTGTAGCCTTTGGTCGGGAGCCCTATAGTGTCCCTGCCGTCGAAACTGCCGTAGTTGACATAGTTAAAAGAGGCGGCTATGCCCCCGTCGGAGCCTCCGCAGTTATCCTTAACCTCACCCAGCGGCGTCCCTACGATCGCGGTCTCCTGGATGGTGTCGCCGAGGCCCGAGTTATGGTGAACTCCTACCTCGGTACAGTTCATGCGGCTCAGGCCGGCCGGGTTCCACAGCAGGGACGCCGAGCCCTGGGAAACCGCTACCACGGCCGACCCCATGGCCATGGACCTGGCCGTGCCGCCCGCCTGCTGAAGGGGCAGGGCCTTGGCGCCGGCGTCGTAATAAGTCACCGCCGCCATAGCCCGGCCGCAGAACGATGCGGCGCAGAGAAATGAGATTCCTATCGTTGATATTTTCATGAAATCCTCCAATTAATGCCGCACGCTGAATTTCTTTACCTTCGATGTGGTAGAATTGCCGCCGCCGAAGTCTTTTTCCAGGCGGTAGAGATAGATACCGGTCGCCAGCTTGCCGGTATCGATCGGAGAGATCTGCGGACCCGCCGCCTTGGACTCCTCTACCTTGACCGCGAGGTCCCCGACCGTATTGTAG
>JAJZVJ010000013.1 GCA_021845705.1 bacterium | reverse complement strand
GAACCGTTCGCCCTGCTCTCGTGGGGCGGGCACATAAAAGAGCTGGACCTCTGGTTCAAAGCGAGGGACGGACGCCGGCGGCCGATCATGCTTTCCGCCGCTTTCATAGGCCTGGAGGGGCGCAGGCAGATCGTCTCCGTCCTTAAGGACACGGCCCGGCATAAAGAATCCGAAGCCAGGCTCTCGCAGTACCTGAAGGAAGTGGAGACGGTGAACAACGAGCTGGACGCCTTCGCGCATACCGTCTCCCACGACCTTAAGGAGCCGCTGCGCGGTATAGAGATGTTCTCCGGCATACTCCTGTCCGATTACGCGTCGCAGCTTGACCCCCAGGCCGGCGACTACCTCGCCCGGATCGTAAAGGCTTCCGGGCGCATGCGCCGCCTGATAGACGACCTGCTTGGCTACGCGCGCGTGGCCAGGGTACGCAATCCTTACGAATTCGCCTCCACCGCCAAACTCGCCGAAGAAGCGGTGTCCGGCCTCTCCGCGCTGCTCGAAGAGCGCAAAGCGAAGGTCGTCATAGCGGATAATATGCCGGAAATTTTCTGCGACCCGGTAAAAATGCGCCAGCTGTTCCAGAACCTGGTCAGCAACGCCGCGAGATATAACGACAAACCCGTACCGGAAATAACGATAAGCGCCGAAAAGTTCGGGGAATACTACTGGAAATTCCTGGTCAAGGATAACGGCATAGGCATTCCCAGCCAGTACTTCGAGGAAGTTTTTAAAATGTTCAAAAGGCTGCACTCGCGGCAGGAGTACGGCGGCGGCACCGGCGCGGGGCTTGCGATAGTGAAGAAGATAGCCGAGGAACACAGCGGAAAGATCTGGGTGGAGTCCGAAGAGGGGAAAGGCTCGGTATTTTACGTCCTTATCCCCGCCGACCTCAGGAAAAAACCGTAAGCTGCGCCGGCCATGGAGGATTATGAAGATAGAAAGCGACAAACTCAGCATACTTCTGGTGGAGGATAACGAGGACGACGTGCTGATAGCACAAAGGGCCTTTAAAGAGTTCAAATTCATCACCGCCGTGCACGTAGCCCGCGACGGGCAGGAAGCCCTGGATATGCTTACCGCCTCAGGCAGCCGCGGGGCGGCCAAGCCGCTCCGCCCGTCCATGATCCTGCTGGACATCACCCTGCCGCTGATGGACGGCATCGCGGTCCTTAAGCGCCTGAAGGCCGACCCGGCCCTGCGCCTTATCCCGGTAGTAATGCTCACCACCTCC
Source organism: bacterium (assembly GCA_021845705.1). Lineage (GTDB taxonomy): Bacteria > Elusimicrobiota > Elusimicrobia > Elusimicrobiales > UBA9959 > UBA9959. The sequence continues at coordinate 15,448 of JAJZVJ010000013.1, read as the reverse complement.
TCCAGGAACGAGGATATAGTGCGCAGCTACGAGAACGGGGCGGCCTCGTACATAACGAAGCCGGCTTCCCTCGAGGATTTCCTGGAGCTCGCGCGCAGATTCGAGATGTACTGGGTATCCGTTTCAAAACTTCCGTATTGAGGCACTATGGCCGACACATCCAAACTGCGCATTCCCGACATAGCCATAGTAAAATGGCGGAACATCGCCGACCTGCTGGCCAAACTGGCCGGGGTTCCGGCCGCCACGATAAACATCATTGAGGAGGACTCCGTCAGGGTGATCGGGCAAAAGAGCAGGGACAGCGCCGCCGGGGACGGCGACCATATATCATTACAAAAAGGCCTTAAGGTCTACTGCGCCGCGGTCATAGAGTCCCGGGAGAAACTTATTGTGCCCGACGCCGGGAAAAGCGCTTTCTGGAAGGACAGCGAAGGGGCGAAAGCGGGCTACCTGGCCTACGCGGGCGTCCCCATCTTCCAGCCCGACGGGGAGATCTTCGGCAGCGTCTGCATTTTTGACACCAAGCCCAACCAGTTCGACGGCACTATCGTGAGGCTGATGGAGGAGTTCAGCGAGATCATCACCGGCCACCTGGAGCTGATAGCCAAGAACATAAGCCTGGAGGCGACCCTTAAGGAAGTGCGCACGCTGCAGGGCCTTATCCCTATCTGCGCCCAGTGCAAGAAGATCCGCGACGACAAGGGCTTCTGGCAGAAAGTCGAGGTCTACCTGGAAGAACGCTCCAACGCCCGGTTCACGCACGGCCTCTGCGAGGACTGCATGCAGAAGCTCTACGGCAAGGAAAAGTGGTTCAAAGAAAAAGATAAATGACGGGCGCGTTCAGCCGGTGAAATGGCCGAGCAGCAGTTTGAGCCCTATGGCTATCAGAACAAATCCGCCGACGGCCTCCATTTTATGCTCGAAGAAGTGCCCGCCGCCGGAGCCTATCCGGACCCCCGCCAGAGCCATCAGGAAGGTGACCAGGCCGATGATCAGCACCGGGGTTATTATCGAGACCCGCAAGAGGGAGAAGGACAGCCCCACCGCCAGCGCGTCCATGCTGGTGGCCAGGGCCAGCACGGTCAGCGTGCCGGTATCGAAAGGGCAGGTCCTGGTTTCGCCGCAGTCCTCTTCTTCCTTTAATTGACCAGCCTCATAGATCATCTTCGCTCCCACCGCGGAAAGCAGGATGAACGCCAGCCAGTGCGCCCACCCGGAAATAAAATCGGCCATTCCGCGCCCGGCGGCCCAGCCCAGCACCGGCATCAGCGCCTGGAACCCGCCGAAGAAAAAGCCCATTTTCAGGGCGTTCGGGATATGCAGCCTCTTCATGGTGGCCCCGCTGGCCAGCGCGACCGCGAAAGCGTCCATTGAGAGACCCAGGGCGATAAGAAGGATCTCGGAAAGTTCCATGCTATAAGGAATTATACAAGACTTAACGGCCGGCCTGTCCAGCCGCGCGAATAGGGCTTGAACCGGCAGTTCGCTTTTAATATATTACATGGTATGAACCCGCTCGCAATAATCCGCCAATTCATAAAAGGCCTTACCGCCGATACCGAACCGGGCCAGATAGGCGCCGGGATAGCGCTGGGCTTCCTTATCGGCCTTATGCCCAAAGCCACGCTGACCGCCCAGTTGCTTCTCGTCCTGGTGATGGCCACCCGGGTCAATATCCCGATGGCGCTGCTGACCGCGCTGGGGGTAAGCCTCCTGAACCCTCTCCTGGACAAGATAACCGACCCCATAGGCTACGCGCTGCTGACCAGCGAAGCCCTTAAGCCGGTCTGGACCCGGATGTATAATACGCCCCTGCTCCCGTGGACGGGATTCAACAATACCGTGGTCCCCGGCGGCCTGGTGTTCGGCGCCGTACTGCTGGCCCCGGTGTATTTCGCAGGCAGGAGATTCGGTTTTTTTTACAACGAGAAATTCCGCGAGCGGCTGATGAATTCAAAGACGGTCAAGGCTCTGAAAGCGTCCTGGCTGTGCGATTGGTATTTCAGGGCGGGGGTGTAAGATGCGCAAAACATACGTCCTCCCGCGCCTGGTCCTGCTTGCCATAGCCTGGATCTTTTTTCTCTTCGCTTTCGATCCCATCCTTAAATGGGCGATGATAAAAGGCCTTGAAAAGAGCGCCAAGGCGAAAGTCGAGATAGCCTCGCTTCACACTACTTTTCTGCACCCCTCTATCCGCATAAACGGGTTCGCGGTGGCCGACTCGAAGTCGGAATACAACAACCTGGTGGAGTTCTCCGAACTTTCCTTCTCGGCGGCCGGAGCTCCCCTGCTGGAAAAAAAGGTTATCGTCGAGAACGCTTCGCTCTCCGGCTTGCGCTTCGGCACGCCCCGCAGGACCTCCGGCAGGCTCGCCTTCGTAAAAGAACAGCCCTCGGAACTTGTGGAAGGATTCAAGAAGGAATCCGGCGATTTCGCGCTGGACCGCGCCGCCGACGCCAAAACCGGCCTGGCCGCGGATTACAAGGTTGACCCCGCCGGTCTGGAATCTGTCAGGCTGGCGAAGCAGCTTGAGGAAAGCTACCAGGCCGACTACAAGACGATCTCCGCGAGCGTGGATACCAGGAAATACCAGGACTGGCTGGACGCCCTCAAAGCCCGCTACGAAAAGGCCAGGAGCGCCGGCAACCCCGCCAGGCAGGCCCGGGAATACGCCGGGATAGCGAAAGACGCGAAAAAGCTGGCGGCGGACTTCAAGAAAGACAAGGAAAACGCGGAAACCGCCCTCGCCCGGGCGAAGGACTCTTTTAAAGCGGTGGATGAGGCCCGCAAAAAGGACCTGGCCGCGGTAATGTCAAAGATGAAACTCCCGGCCATGGACACCCGGTCCCTTGCGAGGATGCTGGCGGGGCCGGTCATCGCCGAAAAGACGGCCGCGGCAATGAAATGGGTGGCGCTGGCCCGGAAATACATGCCGGCCAGTTCAAAGAACGTGCTCAAAAAGGAGACTAAACGCGGGCGCACCGTTTACTTCCCTAAAGCCGAGAGTTACCCTAATTTCCTCGTGCGCACTATGTCCGTTTCGGGAGAGCTCGGGACCGCGGACCCGCTTGAATATAAAGGCGAAATACGGGGCCTCACAACCCAGCCGCAGGTTTACGGCAGGCCGACCACCGCCCTGATAAAAGGCGCTAAAGGGGCGCGGAAGCTGGACCTGAGATTCTCGCTCGATGCTTCGGGAAAGGAAGTGAAGACCGATTCTTCCCTGGTTTACACCGGAATACCCGTGAACGGTCTGCAGCTGGGCTCCCCGTCCTCCTTCATGGTGGATATAACCGGAGCCGCCGGGACTTTTGACGGGACGCTCAGGACCGAGGGGGAAAACCTTTCCGGCAAAGCGGCCTTGCGCCTGGCCGGGGCGGTGTTCAAGCCCAAGACGGACAATATCAAGGCCGCGCCGCTCAGGTCCGCGGTGGAAGCCTCCTTCGCCGGGCTTTCCTCGGCCCTTATAGAGACGGATATTTCCGGGACCATAAAATCCCCCGGCCTCTCTATAAATACCGACCTCGCCAGCGCGCTCTCCAAGGCCTTCTCCGGAGCGATGGGGGAGGAGCTAAAGAAGGCCAGGGACGAGGCGCAGAAGAAAGTTGACGAAGCCCTGAAGCCTTATCGCTCCAAGCTCGACGATCTGGCCTCTTCGAAACAGGCGGAGCTGGGAAGCAGACTCACCGACGCGCAGTCTAAAATATCCGGCCTTACGGACGGGCTGCTGAAGAACCTCGTCCCCGGCAAGATCAAAATACCGAAGTTCAAGCTCTAGCGCGGCCGCCGCTGCGGCGGCTGGACGTGCGCTCAGGGCGCCGGGGCGGGCGCGGGCGCCAGCGCGAGGCAGTAGTTCTTAAGGATGAACTGCTCCGAGTCCGGGGTTATGTTGCGCTGCCTGCAGACGTTCGAATTTGGGGGACAGAACCGCGCCAGGTCGTCGTTGGCTTCCACGTGCCCCTGGCAGTTGTCGCAGATGGTCTCCAGGGTTTTAAGCACGTGCTTGCGCTTCTCCTCCTGCAGCAGGCCCAGGAATTTATTCACATCGTCCTTCATCCGCCCGGCAAAAGTGCGCGTGGGATAGACCAGGCTTATAAGCGGCTTGCATAACTTGGACCAGGACCCGGCCGCGGCGCCGGCGCCCCCGAAGATGGTCTGGGTGCGGCTGATCACCAGCGCGCGGTCCGTCTTAGGCGCGGGAGAGCCGGGAGAATACTTGCTGTGAGAGGTGAAGCCCGCGAACAGGTCCAGGCCGGAAATGCAGGCGGAACTGTCCGGGTAAACGCGCTCCCGGCGCGGCCCGGTCAGGAAAGCGCCTTTGGGGTCTCCCTCTCCGACGAAAAAAAAGCCGAGCACACCGGGACGGGCCAGCGCGCTCAGCACCTCGCCGGCGCCCAGGTCCCTGTAGCCCTCCACGGTAGCGTTGGGATAAAGCGCCGGAAGGCCGTCCGCGATGAGGGTTCCGACGTCGTTGCAGGATTTGGCGCTGATGACGTCCTTCTTCTTCCCGCCGGGCGAGCAGCTGCCCAGGAAGACCAGGAATTTGCCGGAAGCGCAGAAATTTATCGGGGGCGGGTCGCCCTGCGGCTGGCCGAAGGGCTTGAACTCCGCCCGCGCCGGCGAAGCGAAAAAAACCAGGCCGATCAGGATCTTTGTCATGGTTTCATCTCCGGAAGCGCGGCGTCCAGCGCGGCTTCGATAGCCGCCGCCGGGGGCGAGGAAGGCGCCAAGGTCACATAAGCCTTCCCGTCGTCGCCGGCGTCCACCATGGCGGGCGCGAACGGGACGCTGCCGAGGAAAGGGACGCCCATTTCCAGCGCCGCCTGCCGGCCGCCGCCGGTCTTGAACAGGTTTATCTCTTTCGCGCAGTGCGGGCAGTCAAAGGCGGTCATGTTCTCGAGAATGCCCAGCACGGGGATACCCACCTGTTTCAGGAAATTCACGGCCTTGCGGGAATCCAGCAGCGCTACGGCCTGCCCGGTGGTGACCACTACCGCTCCGGTCATCTCGGGGATCAGCTGGCAGATGGTAAGCGGCTCGTCTCCCGTGCCGGGGGGGGCGTCTATGACCAGGACGTCCAGGTCTCCCCAGTTAACGTCGGCCAGGAACTGCTTCAGCACGGAAAGTTTAAGCGGGCCCCTCCAGATCACGGGCGTATCGCCTTCCTTCATTATAGAGCCCATCGAGATCATTTTCAGGTTCGGGGCCGTTTCTATAGGTTCTATCAAGCCTCCGCTGGAAGCGTGCGGCTTGCCGTCATGCCCGGTCATGCGGGCCACGGAAGGCCCGTGTATGTCTATATCGAGGATGCCGGTTTTAAGACCGCGCGCCGCGAGGAGGGCCGCGAAGTTCACCGCGATGGTGCTTTTCCCGACCCCGCCCTTATTGCTCATTACAAGGACCTTGCGCTTGATGCGCGCCATATTCCCCCTGATGAGCGATTGCCGGTGGTCTATATGAACGTTGTGCATTCGGTCTCCCTGGCGTTTTAAACGCGGCCCGCTTTTTTCCGGCGCTTGCAAGGACGCCTCCCCTTGTTTTAAGCGCCGCCGTCCGGGGCCACTTTTATAATATAAAAATTTTGTTATAATTTGATATGGGAATTTAACAGCCGGAGGCACGATGAAACCAGTCAGGACACCTCAGCAGGCGGCAGAGAACATGAAGGACGGGGCATCCATAATGGTAGGCGGGTTCATTTCCTGCGGGCGCCCCACAGCCGTTCTTGAAGCCATCTATGAAAAGGGCATAAAGAACCTCACCATCATTTCCAACGACACCTCAAAAGAAGAAACCGGCATAATAAAACTCGTCCTGGCCGGACGGGTTTCTAAATTTATAGGCTCCTATATCGGGATGAACCGGATAATGGGCGAAAAGATGAAATCCGGCGAGGTCAAGATAGAGCTCGTCCCCCAGGGGACCTTCGTGGAAAGGGTCCGGGCCGGCGGGGCGGGCCTCGGCGGTGTTCTCACTCCCACCGGGCTCGGCACCGCCATCCAGGAGGGAAAAGAAGTGCTGACCGTGGACGGGCGCCAGTTCCTTCTTGAGAAGCCCCTGAGGGCCGACTTCGCCATAGTCAAGGCTAACAAAGCCGATAAATACGGCAACGGCTTCGCCTCCGGCGCCTCCAAGAATTTCAACGTCGCCATGGCGATGGCCGCCGATCACGTGATACTTGAAGCGGAAGAGATCGTAGAGCCCGGAGAACTTGACCCTGAAAAAGTCTCCTTCCCTTGCGTCTTCATCGATACTCTCGTCCAGGTCGCCAAACCGGCGAAAGGGGGGAAATAAGATGGACGACAAAGGCAGGCTCAGGATAGCCAAAAGGATCGCCCGCGAATTACCCGAGAATTCCATAGTGAACCTCGGCATCGGTATTCCCACCCTGGTCACGGATTTCCTGCCCAAGGACAAAGGCATACTTTTACATTCCGAGAACGGGTTCATCGGCCTCGGGGCCGCTCCCTCGCCCGGTGAAGAGAACCCGGACCTGGTGAACGCCGGCGGCGGGGCCGCGACGCTGCTGCCCGGGGGCTGCTGTTTCGACTCTTCCATGTCGTTCGCCATCGTGCGCGGCGGCCACCTGGACTACACCATCCTCGGCGCTCTTGAAGTGGACGAGGAAGGGAACCTCGCGAACTACACCATCCCCGGCAAGTTCGTGCCCGGGATAGGCGGGGCTATGGACCTTTCCGTAGGCGCCAAGAACGTAGTGATAGCCATGGAACACGTAAGCAAGCACGGCGAGCCTAAAATTGTAAAAAAATGCTCCCTGCCCCTGACGGCGCCGCGCCAGGTCAACCTCATAGTGACCGAACAGGCCTTCATCCGCGTCACGCCCGCCGGCCTGGTGCTGGAGGAAATAGCCGAGGACACCACGGTGGAGGAAGTAGTAAAGAACACCGGGGCAAAACTCATAATAGCCGAAAAGCTCGGACGTTTTTAGAGAACCATACCAGCGGTACTGCGGCCCGCGCCGGAACTGCTTATCCGGAAAAGCCGGCCCAGATTCTTACGGAGGAATACTATCATGGCGAACAAATATAAAATCGCGTGGCTGCCCGGCGACGGCGTGGGCGTGGAAGTGATGGAGGCGGCGAAGATAGTCCTGGACCGCGTAGAGCTGGACGCCGAATATATCCACGGCGACATAGGCTGGGAATTCTGGTGCAAGGAAGGCGACGCTTTCCCGGCCCGCACCATAGAACTGCTTAAGAACGTGAACGCCGCCATGTTCGGCGCTATCACCTCCAAACCCGTAAAGGACGCCGAGAAGGAGCTGGTCCCCGCCCTGCGGGGCAAGGGACTGGTGTACCGCTCGCCCATAGTGCGCATGCGCCAGATGTTCGACCTTTACAACTGCCTGCGCCCCTGCAAAGCCTACCCGAAGAACCCTCTCAACTATAAGGAAGGGATAGATATAGTGGTGTTCCGCGAGAACACCGAGGACCTCTACTCCGGAGTGGAATTCAACACCGTCCCGGACAAACTCCGCGACGTACTGGCGGAACTCGCCCCAGCGTTCAAGGCTTTCAAGGGCCTGAAGGGCGACGAATACGCCATCTCCTGCAAGATAAACACCCGCAAGGGTTCCGAACGCATAGTGCGCGCCGCGTTCGAATTCGCCAGGAAGTTCGGCCGCAAGAAGGTCACAGTGGTGCACAAGGCCAACGTCGTGCGCGCCACGGACGGACTGTTCTTCGAAACGGCCAAAGCCGTGGCGAAGGAATACCCCGGCATAAAGATGGACGACGCGAACATCGACGCCATGACCATGTGGCTGCTCAAGAACCCGTTCAACTACGACGTCCTGGTGGCGCCCAACCTTTACGGGGACATAATCTCCGACCTCAGCGCGCAGATGGTGGGCGGGCTCGGCTTCGGCTGCTCCGCGAACATCGGGGACAAGCTCGGCGTGTTCGAACCTTCCCACGGCTCGGCCCCCAAGTACGCCGGCCAGTACAAGGTGAACCCGATAGCCACGATCCTCGCGGCCAAGATGATGCTTGACTGGCTGGGAGAGACCGCCAAGGGAAAGGTCATCGAGGGCGCCGTGGCGGAAGTTATCGCCGAGGGGAAAGTGCGCACCTACGACATGGGCGGTTCCGCCACTACGCTGGAGATGGCCAAGGCCATCGCTGAAAAGTGCGTGGTAGCCGCAAAATGACCGCGCCGGCCGCGGGCTCTAAGAACCTCATTCTGCACGAGGTAGGACTGCGGGACGGCCTGCAGATGGAAAGCCGGGTGGTCCCTCTTGAAAAAAAGGCCGCCTGGCTCTCCGCCCTGCTTGAGTCCGGGATGGACATCATCCAGGCGGGCTCGTTCGTCCACCCCGTCAAAGTCCCGCAGATGGCGGATACCGACGAGCTTTTCCGCCGTTTTACCAAAGAGAAAAGATCCGGCGCCATACTATCCGGTCTGGTCCTTAATGAGAAAGGCCTGGAGCGCGGACTCGCCTGCGGCGTAGAGATGTTCTGCCTTGGAGCCTCGGCCAGCGAGACCCACAGCCGCAAGAACACAGGCATGGGGACCGACGAAGCGGTCCTGCGCATTATCAGCGCGGCCAAGGCCGCCCTGGCGGCGGGGAAAAAGGTGCAGGTCTCCGTCCAATCCGCTTTCGGCTGCGGCTTCGAAGGCCCGATCCCCGAAGAGCGCGTGCTGAAAATGGTGCGCGCCTATCTCGAGGCCGGCCTGAAGAACGTCAGCCTCGCCGATACCGCGGGGCACGCCCACCCGGCGCAGGTGACGCGCCTGTTCGGCGCGGTTCTGGCGCTGGACCCGGGGATGGAGTGCGCCTGCCACTTTCACAACACTTACGGGCTCGGTATGGCGAATATCTTCGCGGCGCTGCGGGCCGGGGTTAACTCTTTCGAGACGTCCTTCGCGGGGCTCGGCGGCTGCCCCTTCACGAAACTGGCCGCCGGCAACGTGGCCACCGAGGACTTCGTTCATGTGCTCCAGAGGGAAGGCCTCCGGAAAGATATCAGCCTCGACAAACTGCTCGAAGTCGCCCGCGACGCCGCAAAATACTTCGGGCGAGAGATGCAGGGTTTCGTTTACAAGGCTATGCCTGTGCCGTAACAAGGCCTATGGCCATCAGACGGCCAAGACAGGCCCCATAAGCGTAAAAGCCGCGGTTTGATTCTAAGGAGCGCAACATGAGCCAACAGATCCTTTCGGGCGTCAGGGTGCTGGACCTTACCAACGTACTGTCCGGCCCTTTTGCCACGCTCCACCTCGCCCTGCTCGGCGCGGAAGTCATAAAGATAGAAAACCCGAAGGACGGGGACCTTGCCCGCAAACTCGGCACGCTGCCCGCCCTTAACGAACAGCTTATGGGCACCAGCTTCCTCGCCCAGAACGCCAATAAAAAATCACTGACCCTCAACACGAAGACGCCGGAAGGCAAAGAGATCTTCAGGAAGCTGGTAAAGACCGCGGACGTGCTGGTGGAGAATTTCCGGCCCGACGTGATGGGCCGCCTGGGCCTGGGCTACAAAGCCCTCGCCGAGCTCAACCCGCGCCTGGTCTACTGCTCCATCTCCGGCTTCGGCCAGACCGGCCCGGACGCCCTCAAGCCCGCCTATGACCAGATCATTCAGGGCCTCAGCGGGGTAATGGACATCAACGGCGACGAACGCCTGCACCCGCTGCGCGCGGGCTTCCCTATCTGCGACACCGTGGGGGGGCTCAACGCCGCTTTCGCCGTCATGGCCGCTCTTTACCACCGGGAGCATAGCGGCAAAGGGCAGCTTATCGATATCGCCATGCTCGATTCCATTATGCCGCTGATGGGCTGGGTGGCCGCGAACCTGCTTATCGCCGGCCAGAAGCCGGTGCCGATGGGCAATGATAATTTCACGGCCGCGCCTTCGGGGACTTTTAAAACGAAAGACGGCTATATCAACATAGCCGCCAACAAGCAGGAGCAGTGGGAAGCCCTCTGCGACGTGGTCGGCGTGGCGGAACTGAAGACGGACCCGCGCTTTGAAAAGCGGGACACCCGCAAGAAGAACCGCAAGCTCCTGACCCCGCTGCTCGAAGTGAAACTGACGCAGCGCGGGACCGCGGAACTGGTGGAAGCCCTTAACGCCAAAGACGTGCCGAGCGGCGCCATTTTAGAGCTGGCCGACGCGCTGAACCAGCCCCAGGTAAAGCACCGGGCTATCCTGAAGGATATAACCGAGAAAGGCATCGGGAACCTGAAACTCTTCGGCCTCGCGGCCCAGTTCTCGGACACCCCGGGCGAACTCAACGCGCCGCCCCCGCGCCTTTCGGCCCATACCGCCGAAATACTTTCAAGCCTTGGAATAACGGAAGCGGAATTTGCGGCCCTGAAAGAGAAGAAAGTCATCTAAAGGAGAAATAAAAAATGGGAATGACCTACGTACAGAAGCTGCTGGCGAAAGCCGTCGGCCGGCCGGGCGCGGCGGTCGGCGAAGTGCTTGAGCCCAAAGTGAACCTGGCAATGTCGCACGAGAACGGCGCGCTGGTGATAAGCCAATTTGAAGAGATCTACAAGGGCACGGGCCGCGAGGCTAAGGTCTGGAACCCGGACAATATCGCCATAATCTTCGACCACCGCGTGCCGGCGGAATCTTCGAAGACGGCTACCAACCAGAAGAAGACCCGCGAGTTCGTGGCGAAGCAGGGGATAAAGAAGTTCCACGACATCCGCGGCGACGTGGGCGGCATCTGCCACCAGATCCTGCCGGAGAACGGCTACGTGCGGCCCGGCTACGTGCTGGTCGGCACCGATTCCCACACCACCACGCACGGCGCGCTGGGCGCTTTCGCGTTCGGCGTGGGCGCCACCGAGATGGCCTCGGTCTGGACGCTGGGCAGGATACTCAACGTGGAAGTACCGGCCACCATCAAGGTGGTGGTGAACGGGAAACTGCCCAAGTACGTCTACGCGAAAGACCTGGTACTTCACGTCATAGGGCGCCTGAGCGCGCAGGGCGCGAACTACAAGGTGCTGGAATTCCACGGCAGCACCATCCGTAATATGCCCACCTCCGGCCGCCTGACGCTCTGCAACATGAGCGTGGAAGCGGGAGCCACGTCCGGCCTGGTCCCGCCGGACAAAGAAACGCTCCGTTACCTCCGGGAGGAGGCCGGGGTTAAGGGCAAGATTGAGACTTTCGGCCCCGACGCCGACGCGGTCTACGACCAGGTGCTGGAGATAGACGCGACAAAGCTCGTCCCGCAGATAGCCTGCCCGCATACCGTGGACAACGTGAAACCCGTTACCGCCGTTAAAGGCGTTAAACTTAACCAGATAGTGATAGGTTCCTGCACCAACGGCCGCCTGGACGACCTGGCGGTAGCGGCCAAGATCCTCAAAGGCCGCCGCGTAGTGGACGGCACGCGCATGCTGGTGTTCCCGGCCTCCTGGCGCATTTACCACAAAGCCGCGGACCTCGGCTACATCCAGGCTCTTTCGCGCGCGGGCGCGGTGGTCTGCAATCCGGGCTGCGGGCCGTGCCTCGGCATACACCAGGGCGCGCTGGGCGACAACGAGGTCGCGCTGGCGACCACCAACAGGAATTTCAAAGGCCGCATGGGCAACCCGAAAGCCGAGGTTTACCTGTGCTCTCCGGCGGTAGCCGCCGCAAGCGCGCTTACCGGCGTGATAACGGACCCCAGGGAGGCGAAAAAATGAAGACCGCTAAAGTTGTACTGAAAGTTGCCGACGACGTATCCACGGATATAATCTATCCCGGGCGGTTCATGGCCACCGTGCTCCCGGCCGAGACGCCGCTGTTCGCTTTCGCGGACAGCCCCGACTTCAACCGCAGGCTTAAATCCGGCGAGATCGCCAAAGGCGGCGCCATCGTGGCCGGCAAGAACTTCGGCTGCGGCTCCTCCAGGGAGCAGGCTGTGTCCTGCCTGAAGGGCTACGACCTGGCGATAGTGGCCCGGAACATCTCCCGCATCTTCCTGCAGAGCGCGATCAACCTGGGCCTGAACATCGTGATCTGCCCCGGGATCGAGGCCTCGGAGGGCGACGAGCTGCAGATAGAGGGAGGGAAGGTCCTCAACCGCACTACGGGCAAAACCTTCGCCACGGACCCGCTCCCCAAGGCCCGCCAGGCCATTATCGACGCTGGCGGACTGATCCCCTACACCAGGAAGGTGCTGATGGGGACCCGTTCCTGATCTTTTACCGGCGCAGCGGGGCGCCGGACGGGTGGGACGGACGCACCGGTTAGCCAGGCGGAGCGGCCGGGAGCATGCATCGCGCTTAAACATAAGGAGAACATCATGAAGCACACGCTTATAAAGACCGAGATCCCCGGCCCCGAAAGCAGGGCGCTGACCGCGAGAAGAAAAGCCTGCGTGGCTTCCCCCATGGATTCCCTCGCTTCTTTCTATATCAGGGACGGGCGCGGCGCCGTGGTCGAGGACGTGGACGGCAATAAATTCCTGGATTTCACCGGCGGCTGGGGCTGCCTGGTCACAGGGCACTGCCACCCGGCGGCCGTCGCCGCGGTCAGGGCGCAGGCCGGGCATTTCCTCCACGCGGATTTCACCGTGGTCCCGTACGAGCCGTGGATAGAGCTGGCCGAAATGCTGGCGAAAAGGGCCGAAGGCAAGGCGCAGAAGTCCGTGGCGTTCTTCAACAGCGGGGCCGAAGCCGTAGAGAACGCGGTGAAGATCGCCCGCGGCGCGACCAAGCGGCGGAGCATAGTGGTCTTCGAAGGCGCGTTCCACGGGCGCACCGTGCTGACGATGGCCATGACGCACCGGCCCATGCCCTATAAATATATTTTCGGCACCGCGCCCGACGTGTACCGCCTGCCGTACCCGAACCCCAGGAAAAATAAATATACTCCGGCCGATTTTGAGAAACTCCTGCTCGAGAACGTCTGCCCGGAGGATGTCGCCGCCGTCGTCATAGAACCGATACAGGGCGAGGGCGGCTTCAACGTCCCGCCCGAAGGCTTCCTTGAAGAGATCCGCAGGGTCACCTTGAAATACGGGATACTGATGGTCGCCGACGAAGTCCAGTCAGGTTACGGCAGGACGGGAAAATTATTCGCCATCCAGAACTGGGGGATAGAGCCCGACCTCATCACGCTTGGCAAATCCATCGCCGCCGGCCTCCCGCTCTCCGCCGTAGTAGGCGGCAAGAAATATTTCGACGCGCTCCCGAAAAGCTCCATCGGCAGCACTTTCGGCGGGAATCCGGTGGCCTGCGCCGCCGCGATAGAGGTCCTCAAAACGATAGACAGAGAGAAGCTGCTGGAGCGGGCCGTTTCCATAGGCAAGGTCATCCGGCGGAATTTCGACGCGCTGGCGAAGAAATATCCCGTCATTAAGGACGTGCGCGGTGTCGGCGCGATGCTCGCGATAGAATTCGTCAAGGACGAGGCCGCCTGGACTCCCGACGCCGAAACCTGCCAGAAAGTGATACAGGAAGCCCGCGCCAACGGGGTCATCCTGGCCGGCGCCGGGCTGCATAAGAACGTCATCAGGCTCCTGCTCCCGCTGGTGATCACGGATGAACAGCTGGAAGAAGGCCTGGAAATAATAGGCAAAGCCGTCGCGTCCGCCGTTAAAGGCCGCCCCGGCAAAGCGGCCGCGGCCGGGAAATAGTCAGCGGAGATTTCGCACTTTACTTAACAGCAGTCTGTAACCGGGAGGAAAACAAATGAAAGGATGGATAGGCAATATTCTCAGGGTCAACCTGACAAACAAGACTTACAAGAAAGAATCCTTCACCGAAGAGTTCGCCAAGACCTGGGTGGGCGGCCGGGGTTTCGCCGCGAAGATACTTTATGACGAACTCAAGCCGGGCATAGACCCGCTCGGCCCGGAGAACAAGCTGGTGGTCGCCCTCGGGCCTATTTCCGGCATCCCGGCCCCCAACACCGGCAAGTGCGTGGTGGCGGCCAAGTCGCCCCTTACCGGCTTTTACGGCGACGGGAACCTGGGCACCAGGGTTTCCGACCAGCTCCGCAAGGCCGGCTACGACGCCATGATAGTGGAAGGCAAGGCCCAAAAGCCTACGCTGATCTATATCGAGGACGACAAGGTGGAGTTCCTCGGCGCCGAAGAGATGTGGGGGAAAGGCACGTACTTCTCCAACGACTGGATCTACGGCAAATACGGCAAGAACGTCGGCGTCCTGAACATCGGCCAGGGCGGAGAGAACCTGGTGCGCTACGCCGTGATACGCAGCCTGGAAGGACGGGCCGGCGGCAGGCCGGGCATGGGCGCGGTAATGGGCTCCAAGCTTCTGAAAGCGATAGTGGTGAAAGGCACCAAAGTCATCCCGCAGGCCGACCCGGAAGCTATGAAAAAAGCCGGCTTCGGCGACCTGAAGGAAGTGTACAACCTGGACCAGAAATCAGGCTGGTCCAGGCAGAGCACCACGGCCGTGCTGTCCTGGTGCAACGAGGTCGCGGCCCTTCCGGTGGAGAACTGCCGCAAGACCAGCCACCCGGACGCCTGGAAAATAGACGGCGAGCGGCTCAACGAAGCCCGCGTCGCCACCTACGGCTGCCCCAGCTGCACCATGAAATGCGGCATCACCATCCACGATAAAGAAGGGCGCGAATCAGAACTGGACTACGAGAACGTGGCGCTGCTGGGCTCGAACCTCAACATCTTCGAGCTTAACCAGGTGGGGTCGCTCAACTATCTCTGCGACGAATACGGCCTGGACACGATGTCGGCCGGCTGCACGCTGAGCTTCTACGCGGACGCCATCGCCCGCGGCGCTACCGAGGGCGATTTCAAGTTCGGCGACGCCGAGCGGGGCAAGGAGCTGCTGCGCCTATGCGCCCTGCGCGAAGGCAAGGTGGGGAACCTCCTGGCCGAAGGCTCGCTCCGGATGGCGAAGGAATTCGGCCATAACTCGGAGGCTTACGCCCTGCAGGTAAAGGGGCTCGATATCGCGGCCTACAACTGCAAGTTCATCCCGGGCCAGGCCCTGTCCTTCGGCGTAGGGCCGATGGGAGCGCACCACAAGGAAGCCTGGATCATCACCTTCGAACTCAAGAACAGCACCCGCGATTCCTACGGCGCGGACAAAGCGGCCAAGGTGATAGAACTGCAGCGCATCCGCGGCGGCATGTTCGAATTCATAGTATCCTGCCGCTTCCCCTGGATAGAGGTGGGCTGGCAGCTGGACAACTACCCCAGGTATTTCAACCTGGCCACCGGCCTGAACTGGACCCTGGACGACATGTGGAAAGTTGCGGACCGGATCTACAGCCTGATGAAGCTGCACTACATCCGGGAGTTCCCCGAAGCTACCCGCAAGGGCGATTACCCGCCGGCGGTCTGGTTCGACCCGGCCAACGCCGATACCGAAGGGCCGATAGCCGGGAAGTGCCTGGACACCGCGAAGTACGACCAGCTCCTCCAGCATTATTACGACCAGCGCGGCTACGACGACCGCGGCATCCCGACAAAGGCGACGCTGGCGAAG
>JAJZVJ010000382.1 GCA_021845705.1 bacterium | reverse complement strand
GTGACGAGTTGAACGCCCCGTTGCTGACCGGCCCCGCGAGGCCCACCCGCGGGTCCGAGTCAAGCGCGGCTTCGAGCCTCGCCAGCGCGCCGGGCGCTAGCCTTGTGTCGCTGTTGCAAAGCAGGATCCGTGCGCCGGAGGCGAGCGAGAGCCCTTTGTTCGCGGAGCGCAGGTAGCCCAGGTTCTCAATATTGCGGTGGTAAACAACGTCGGCCCAGCTTCCGGCTTTGTCCGCGGTAGCCGCGGTCGCCGCCTTAAGGGGGGAGGCGTCGTCCACTATGACCAGTTCCACACGCTTTCCGGCGTTCCGCCTGAGCCCGTCGAGGCAAAGGCGCTCGAACATTCCGGCCAGGTAGCCGTCCCGGCTGTGGACCGGCACCACCACGCTGAGCGCTGGGCGGGGATAAGCAGGTCCTGGATTCTTTTCAGGCTCCATGAATTTACGCCTTAGCCCGGCAGGCGCAGCGCGCCGATGCCGTAGCTCACCTGAGCGGGGTCTTCTATGTATTCCTTCCTGGTCCCGGGGAGGTGCGCGGTCCTCCAGAAACGGCTTACCGCCACGCCGAAGTCTTCAAGCCCGGGCTGGATGTCGTGGAAGGCTATTACGCCGCCCGGTCTTACAAAGCGGGAATAGGTTTCGTAATCCGATTTAACCCCTTCCCAGGTGTGGTCCCCGTCTATGAAGAGCAGGTCAAGTTTCCGGCCGTCAAGGGCGCCCTCGAACAGCGCCGTGGAAGAGGGCAGCTTTGAGTCCCCGTCAATGAGCCGCAGGTCCTGCCCCGGACCGGCCATTGCCCGCAGGAGCGGCAGGCGCCAGGCTCCCTTGTTCAGGGCCGGGACAGGGCCGCTGTGTATCGCCCCCGGCAGGTCGAGGCTGATTATCAGGGCGTCCGGCGCCGCCGCGCGGCACAGCAGCATCAGCGTTCCGCCCTTCGCGCGCCCTATCTCCGCTACGGCCGCGGGAGGCGAGGGGAAATTCTCTTTCAGGAACGGGATTATTTCGCCGCGGCGCTGGAGCATCCCGGTAAAGAACGAGCCCGGGCCAAGGATGAAATCCGCCGCTTCCTCCAGCCCCGCCCCGGCAAGTTCGCGCAGTCTGCAGACGCAGTAAATATATTTCACGGGCGGGAGCAGCAGCAGCGGGAGAACGGCGGCCAGCCGCGTTATCCCGGGCAGGACCGCCGCGGCCAGCACGGCGCAGAGCGGCAGCAGTAACAGCAGGGACCCGGGAAGCGCCGAAAGCCTGGGGTTTTTCACGGCTTGTCCCTTTCCGGCGCGGGGGCCGCGCCGGTTCCCGGCATGTCGCTGAAAGCCGCGGGCAGCCTTTTGGCCTTGGCGCGCGGCATCTCCACGCTCAGTCCCTCCCCGCCCATGCACCTGCGGCAGATCTCGAACGGTTTTTTGCCGCGCTGGGCCAGGCGCCGCGCGGCGGTAAAGGAAGGCGAGTTCCAGATCCTGAAGAGATCCGTTTCCCCGGCGTTGCCGAACACATAGGAAGAGGTGCAGTCGTTGCAGCAGAGCAGGACATTGCCCAGGCAGTCCACGGCGGCGGACTCCACGTCGCGGCAGCGGGGCGGCGGGCGCCGCTTCACGTCCGCCAGCCCGCCTTTATTGTTAAGCACGCCCAGCCGGTTGCTCTCCGCGTAATACAACCTGTGGTAGTCGGTAAGTTTTATATTGTAAAGCCCGGGGTGGTCCCTGGCCAGCGCCTCGAGCGTCCCGACAAGGCGCGCGGAGAGCTGTTCCGAATGCTGTGAAAGCGCCATATAGTCCATGCCGGACTTTTTAAGGGCGAGGTAGCGCGCCGCGGTCAGCAAATCACCGTTGGTGAATATAGCGAGCTTGGCCCAAGGCAGGGCCGCCCTGGCCAGGCCCAGCCAGTCCTCAAGCCTGTCGTCAAGCAGGGACTCGCCGTAAAGGTTAAAATAGACGCTGCCGCTGAAATTATTCCGGGACAGCGAAGCCAGTATGGAAAGATATGTTCCGCGCTTCATCAGCAGGGGCGGGATATCGGCCGCGGAATGAGGGGGGCAGTAGGCGCACTTCCGGGTGCAGCCGGTAGTGGTCTCAATGGCCACGGCTTTCATCCGGAGCGGGTCGAGGAGAAAGGGCAGCGCGGCCAGCAGCCGGTCGAATATCCGGTTGAACCGCTGGGAGAAGGCCAGTTCCCAGGTAAGCTTCCCTGACGGTGAAGGCATTACGGATATAATATCAAAATGCGCGCGCGGGGCTGAGCGTAAAAAAGGCCGGTTTTTTTGTATCATAATCCTGAGAAGGTGCGGGCGCCGCGATTTTGGAATACGACTTACGGAGGATAATATGAAGATAGGCAAAAAGGTTGAGGACGCGATAAACAGCCAGATCAACGCCGAACTGTATTCGGCCTATCTGTACCTGGGGATGTCCGCGCGCTGCACGGAGATGAACCTGAGGGGCATAGCCCACTGGCTTTACGTGCAGGCGCAGGAAGAGATGACCCACGCGATGAAATTTTACCGCTTCATATTGGACCGCTCCGGCCATTCAAAACTGCCCGCCATAGAAGGCGTGCGCGACGACTGGAAAGCCCCCCTCGAGATGTTCGAGGCCGCCTACGAGCACGAGAAAAAAGTGACCGGCATGATAAACAATATCGTGGACATAGCGCTCGCCGAGCGCGACCATGCCACCGCCAGCATGCTTAACTGGTTCGTGGACGAGCAGGTGGAAGAGGAGGCCAACTCCTCCGAAATAGCCGAAAAACTGAAGCTCATCGGCGGGTCCAACGACGGCCTGCTGCAGCTGGATAAGGAACTTGCCCTGCGCGTTTTCGTGGACCGCACCCAGCCCGCCGCCCCCGCGCAGCCTTAAAGAGAGGAAAGGACTTTCCTGGGCCCACGGCGCCGCGTGGGCCGGAACGCAAAATCGGCGTCGCGCACACCGTGCGCGCGCCTGCCGCTCTCAGGCTCGGCG
>JAJZVJ010000381.1 GCA_021845705.1 bacterium | reverse complement strand
GGGTCTTCCACCCGCTGGCTTGGTACAACTTTCACGGCGCGACATAAGGTAATTGTATTAATTTAGGGGACCGGAGGAACAGGGGATCGGATGGGCAGCGGCCATCAGGTCCCCTAATAGAACCCGTAAGGGTCCGCCTCGATAAAATACTTGACTCCGGGCCTTTGGCGCAGTTCCAGCGCCTTTTCCAGGCAGAGCCTGGCCGTTTTCTCGGAAGCCGCCTTCACCAGGTAATACTCGCTGTGGAACCTGCGTTTTTCCTCGCCGGGGGGCGTGACGGGCCCCAGCACTTCGCTCGCGTCGCCCTGTTTCCCGATGAAAGACAAGGCCCGCAGCAGATCCGCCGCGGCGGCGTCCAGAGCGCCGCGGTCGAACGAGGCGAACCTGGCCTTGACGATATGGCAGAAAGGCGGGTAAAAGAAATCGCGGCGCGCGGCCAGTTCGCCGTCGGCGAAAGAGGGATAATCCATCTCGGCAAGACGCGAGAAAACGTAGTGCCCCGCTTCCCGCGTCTGTATGAAAAGCTCGCCTTCAGGGCCCAGAAGCCGCCAGGCCCCGTAAAACGACTGGAAAGCTTTTTCGGAGGCCCGGAAATCCGCGCTTGAGAGGTCCGAGTCGGCGTCGATAAAAGCCGTCAGCGCCAGGCGCGGGGCGCCAAGGTCGCGCAGGGCTATGCGCGTGCCTACCAGCACGTCGGCCGCCCCTTTGGAGAAATTTCCCAGTTCCGCGCGCATCGTCTTTAAAGAACCGCGCAGCACGTCGCCGTCGAACCGCGCTATCCTGGCACCGGGCAGAAGTTTTGTAATAGCTTCCTGCGCCTTCTGCGTCCCCGTACCGTAGTCCCGGAAGACCTTGCCGCCGCATTTTGGACAAATTCCCGGTTCAGGCTCTTTTTTGCCGCAGCGCCGGCAGAGCAGTTCCCGGCCGCCGTCCGGAGTTTTCACGAGCGTCATCCCGGGCCCGCAGCTCTTGCAGCGTTTCATCCAGCCGCAGTTAGCGCAGAAAAGGCGGGAAGCATAGCCCTTGCGCCCGGCTATTATAAGGGCCTGGCCTCCGGCGGCGACCGCGCGGCGCAGGCTGTCGGCCAGCGGCCGGGCCAGTATCTCACCGGGGTACTCCGTCATATCCAGGACCCTGACATCGGGACCGGGCCCGGCGGACGCCGCGGAGGCCGGAGCAACGGCGTCGTATCTTGCAAGTTCTCCGGCCGCCGCCGCTCCCCAGCTTTCTATGGACGGGCACGGGCTCGCCAGTACGGCCTGACCTCCGAGCGCTTGCATGCGCTTAAGCAGGACTTCGCGGGCGTGGTAGAACGGTTCGGCTTCCTCCTGCCTATAGATCTCCTCGTGTTCCCCGTCAAGAAGGCCGAGGCGCAGATCTTTGAACGGCAGAAAAACCCCGGTGCGGGTGGCGATAACGACCTTGAATTTACCGTCGAACGCCCCGGCCCAGGCCTCGGCGCGCTTCTTGGGTGTCAGCCGCGCGTGCCAGGCGCATACCCTGCCGGGGAAGACAGGCTCGAGCGCGGCCGCGAGGGCGGGGATAAAACTAAGGTCCGGGACAAGCAGGAGGCCCTGGCCGCCGCCGCCGAGCGCCGCGGACATAACAGCCGGATAGACCAGTTCACGCCGCTCCATAGGCGCAAGGCGCAGCAGGCTGGCTCCCGGGGTCCCGGCCGCCAGGCTATCCGTAAATTTCTTAAGCCCGGGGAGTTCCACCCGGGGGCCGGGGAGAACCCGGGAGTCCGGCCGGGACTCCGGCCGCGCGGCGGGCCAAGGCCCGGGCAGCTCTTCCGGGGCGTGGGCGTAAAACGCGCCCAGGCAGAGCCCTTGCGGGGATCCCCAGCGCCCGGCCATCCAGTCCGCCAGCGCCAGGGCGTCCTCCGGGAAAAGTGGCTCTTCTTCGAGCAGGCGGGTTATGGTTTTAAGCTCTTTGAACTTCGTCAGGTCCGCGTCCTTTTCGGGGAGAACGCGTATTATCATTCCTACCGCGGAGCGCTTGCTCAGGGGCGCGAGCACCCGCAAGCCGGGAGCGGCGGTCAGTTCCATCTCCTCGGTAATGAGGTAGTAGAATGTCCTGCGAAGTGGTATCGGGAATGAGATTTCAGCCAGCATATAAGGTTCGCCGCGCGCGGAAGCTAATAGAGAACAGCGCGGCGTAAGTGATCGTATGGGGAAAACCCCCGGCGCTCTCAGCTTATTTTACCAGTTTCCAGGAAAGACTTGAGCATTTTCATATCTTCCCAGGTGTCGCGTTTCAGGTTGGGGTTGCGCAGCAAAGCCGCGGGATGGTAGGTGGGGAGAACTTTTATCTGGTGGCCCGGCCCGAACAGCTCTACCGGGTAGTCGTACCAGTGCCCGCGCACGGTGGAAATGCCCTTGTCCGTATTCAGCAGCACCTTGGTCGGGACCGAGCCGAGCGTCACGATACAGGCCGGCTTTATATAACGCAGCTGTTCCTCAAGGTAAGGGCGGCAGGCGGACATTTCCTCCGTAGTCGGCGGGCGGTCGTTGCCGTGCGCCTCCGGATTCTCCGGGTTCTTCATGGGGTGGCACTTGACTATATTGGCGATATAGACGTCGGGCCGTTTAAGGCCCAGCACCGTTTCAAGTATCTTGTCCAGCAATTGCCCGGAGCGGCCGACAAAAGGCTCTCCCTGGTGGTCCTCCTGGAAGCCGGGGCCCTCCCCGACAAAAACGACCTTGGCCTTGTAATTTCCGGCCCCGAAAACGGCCTTCAGCCGGGCATGGCCAAGGCCGCATTTGCGGCAGGCGCTCACTTTTTCGGCCAGAAGGGCCAATGCCTGCGCCGGGTCCGCAACGGCTGCCGGGCCACCGACGGGGATCCCCGGGATTTCAGGTGCTGTCCCGGCGGGGGCAGGCCGTCCGGCCGCGGCCGCTTTTCCGCAGACCGGGCCAGCGGTATTAATGCGGGCCCCCGGGCGCGGAAGCTCGGAGATCG
>JAJZVJ010000380.1 GCA_021845705.1 bacterium | reverse complement strand
CGCTTTTTTAAGCGAATGTTTATGCATTTCATTCACATATGATACATGTTGCATAACTAATTTGTCAAGATACTAGGCATTGTCTTTCGATAGAGTTTATTTTATGGTCCAGTATCCGGACCCGCGCGGCCGCGATATCCGCGGAAAACGGCGCCACCGCCTGCCCGAGAAAATCCGCGCGCAGGGCGGAACATTCTTCTTTGATGGAAAAGGGGAAAACGGCTGTTTCTCCGCCGAGCCGTTCTTTGACTTTTAGCCTCACAAAGGCCAGTACTTGTTCAAGCTCCACAGACGACAGCCTGTCGGCCTTGGTCAGCAATACGACTATCTGGGGACTGTGTTTTCGCGTTTCAACTATAAGTTCAAGGTCCTGCTCCGAAAGCGGAGCGTCGGCGCTTACGGCTATAAGGGCCATGCCCGTGTTGGGCAGCCAGTCAAGCGATGTTTCGGTGTTATGCCGGAGCGCGCTGTTCAGGCCCGGTGTATCAATAAAGCGCGCCCCTTTGTAAGCGGCCAGCGAAGGGAGCCCTATTTCCACCAGGGCCGCGCCGCGCCTGTTTTTAGGATTAAGTTCTTCGCTGACGTAATTAACCACGCCGGCGAGGGCTATCTTTTCCTTTTTACCGTCCAGGTATTTAACTACGGCGGTTGCTTCCGGGGCCCAAAAGAGTTCGGTGATAACAGCCGTAACCGGCACCGCCCCTGTAGGCAGCGCGTCCTGCCCGGCCAGGGAATTCAGGAAAGAGCTTTTCCCGGCTTTGAATTTTCCCAGCACCGCTACGTTTACCGCCGCGTCCGCTGAAAGCAGTTTTTCACAGGCGTTTATCTGCGGCACGATCGCTGTTATATGCAAGCGCGCGCAGATATCTTTTATATTCGCCAGTCTTTCACTTTCAGCGGACATGCGGTGATGATTACCTCACGAACGCGTTGCGCCCTGCGTAAACGGCGGCCGCGCCCAGTTCTTCCTCTATGCGCATGAGCTGGTTATATTTTTCAACGCGCTCGCCGCGGCAGGGGGCGCCGGTCTTAAGGTGGCCGGTGCCCATAGCCACGGTGAAGTCGGCCAGGAAGCTGTCCACGGTTTCGCCGCTGCGGTGGGAGACCATGGCGCCCCAACCTGCTTTACGGGCCATTTCTATGGCGGCGACGGTTTCAGTGACGGTGCCTATCTGATTGAGTTTTATAAGCACGGCGTTGGCGCAATTCTCTTTTATCCCTTTGGCGATGCGCTGAACATTGGTTACGAACAGATCGTCGCCTACAAGTTCCAGTTTGTCGCCCAGTTTTTTATTCAGCAGCTTCCAGCCTTCCCAGTCGTCCTCGGCCAGTCCGTCTTCAAGCACTACCACTGGATATTTCTTCGCAAAACCGGCGTATATTTCAACCATCTCGGCGGAAGTGACCTGGCGCTTTTCGGTGCGCAGGTTATATTTGCCGTTCTCATAGAAACCGCTGGAAGCGGGGTCCATGGCTATGGCGATATCGGCGCCGGGTTTATAACCGGATTTTTCGATAGCCTTAACGATGAACTGGAGCGCGGCTTCGTTGGTCTTTAGGGCCGGGGCAAAACCGCCCTCGTCGCCTACGCCTACGGAATGGCCGGCCTCTTTCAGTACGCTTTTGAGAGCGTGGTAGGTTTCGCTGCCCCAGCGCAGGGCTTCCTTAAAACTCTTCGCTCCCACCGGGGCTATCATAAATTCCTGCAAGTCGGTGCTCTGCCAGTTGGCGTGCACGCCGCCGTTAAGTATATTAAACATGGGCACGGGCAATATGCGCGCCCCGGAGCCGCCGAGATAGCGGTACAATGGCAGGCTGGACGCTTCGGCCGCCGCCTTCGCCACGGCCATGCTTACGCCCAGCATGGCGTTAGCGCCGAGCTTGCTCTTATGCTCGGTGCCGTCCAGGTCTATCATCATCCTATCCACTAACGGCTGGTTCAAAGAATCCACACCGGCCAGCTCTTTGGCGATAATGGTGTTAACGTTCTTCACGGCGGTCTCTACGCCTTTGCCGCTGTAGCGCTTGCTCTTTGAATCCCGCAGTTCCAGCGCCTCGTGCGCGCCGGTGGAAGCGCCGGAAGGCACGCCGGCGCGGCCAAAAGCGCCGCATTCCAGCCTAACGTCCACCTCAACGGTGGGGTTGCCGCGCGAATCGAGTATTTCCCTAGACCTTATTTCACGTATTTTTGACATTTTTCCTCCCTATCTTCCTGAAAATAAAAGACTCCCGCGACGCTCATCGCAGGAGTCATCAGCCCTTGCGGGCGGTTGAAAGCCGGTCAAAGCTCGGGGCGAACTCCATCGCCCCCGCGGGAAGGACGGCACAAAACCGTCCCGGACCGCTGAAAACATTCTACAATACTTCCCGGGCAAAAACACTGGGAAGCGGTCCGCCGAATTTTTGTATAGTATCTTCCGGGAATTTTTATGATCGACTGGAAACATTATGCGCTGGGGTCCGCCTTCTTCGCCGGGCTGACCGCGGTGCTGGCCAAGATAGGAGTGAAGGACATTCCCTCCAACCTGGCCACGCTTATAAGGACCTTCGTTATCATCGCCTTCCTGGGCGCCCTGGTGGCCGCGAGGCACGAGTGGAAGAACCCGCTGCTGCTTAACCGGCACAGTGTTTTATTCCTTGTATTGTCGGGCCTTGCCACGGGGCTGTCCTGGCTTTGTTATTACCGGGCGCTGCAGACCGGGCCTGCCTCGCTTGTGGCCCCGATAGACAAGTTGAGCCTTGTGTTCGCTATTGTCCTGTCCGTGCTGTTCCTCGGCGAAAGGCTCGGGGTTTTTCAGTGGCTCGGGGCCGCCATGATAGCCGCCGGCGCCCTGGTAATAATCTTCAAATAATGATCCGCCAGACGCCCAGGCTTGGGCTGGCCGGGGGCTTACCCTGAGCACCCGTTGCGGAAGGGGGCCCCGCCATAATTTCCCAAGGCGGGGGGAACCGACGCAAGGGTTCCCTC
>JAJZVJ010000379.1 GCA_021845705.1 bacterium | reverse complement strand
TCCGATCTATGCTCCAGGACCAGCCCGGCCCCGGGAAAGCGTCCACGCCGGCATAGCCGGTAAAAGCGCTGGTGGAAACCCAGGCTACCCCGTTCCAGGCCAGGTCGTCGTTGCCGGCGTCCAGGGTAAGGTCGGCGCCGTAATCCACTATACGCAGCGCCACCGTAGTGGCGTAAACCGCCGTGCCCATTATGGAGAGGGGCGAAACGTTATTGTAATGCTGCGAACTGTCCGGCGGCGTGGTGATATAGGAAACCGGCGGCGGCGGGAACAGCTTAAACTGTATCAAAGAGGAATTCGCCAGGGCCAGGCCGGGCTTTGCCACCTCGTTGGCGGCCTGGTCCACCGCCTTGGCGAAGATCTGGTAATTAACCCCGGTCGCCGCAGTATACCAGGTCGGAGTAGAGACCCCGGTGGCCTGCCAGGCGTCTCCGGGCAGTATAGTGGCGTCGTAGAAAATTTCAGAAGCGGAGTTCCAGGCCCCGGCGGCGCTGTTCCAGTACATATTGGCGTAGGGAGCGTCCATGCAGCGATAGGAAACCCTGACCCTATCCAGCGTTCCGGGCGCGAAATCGGAGGCCGACCCGGTTATCACGGTAAGTTCGGCGTGCACGTCCACCCCGTGGACAGGGTAGGTGATAGTGGAGACCGGGGCCGTAAAATCGGCCTTGACCGCGGTAGCGGTAGAGTAAACCAGCTGGACATTGCCGGCCTTGTCCACCGCCCAGGCGTTGACCTCGTAGGTCTCGCCGCTCTGCCAGGGCGCGGTGTTCAGCTCCCACCAGGTGGCGCCCGGGCTGAGGGTACCGTAAGAGAGAACGCTGTTTTCTATGGCGCCCACGGCCCAGGAAGACCCCGCCACGCTCCAGTATTTCCCGGCGTTCGGCCCGGCAAGCTGCTTTATACGCACTGCCAGGTCCTTAACTCTGCCGTTTGGAACGTCGTAAGAGCCGCCGGTCACTTTACCTGTCTGGCTTATGTACCCGTTATTGTAAGGGTAGGAAATGGCCGCGGTAGGCCGCGTAACGTCGTAGACGAAGGAAGACTTTATACTGTAGCCTTCCTGGTTCGTGGCAAGATCGCCGGCGTTGGCCCAGATATTGAATATCTGGCCGTCGTTGCCGGTAAACATGGCGTTACTTACGGCTCTGGTCCAGTTGGCGTACGGCGGAGAGGCGTTGAACCCGGTAGGGGAAACCGCCCAGGAGGCGGCGTCCCAGTACAAGCCGTCCGACTGGCGCTGGAAATACAGGGTGACCTGGCTGACCCCGGAAGCTCCTGTGTCGAAGCTGGTGCCGGTGATAGTGCCCGGGAAATAATTCAGCTGCAGGCCGTTGGAAGGGAAAGTTACGGATGAAACCGGGGCCTGGGTATCAAAGATGAACGTGGCCGTGGAATAAGTCGTGTCCCAATTACCGGCCGCGTCCTTTGATTTGGCGCGCACTCTGTAAGTGAAACCGCTGGTCCAGGTGGAGTTCTGGATGTTATAAGTCCAGGTGGAGGAAGTCTGCCAGATAGTGGACTGGACGGGCAGCCACGGGGCGTTGTCCTCGGTCTGGCCGGTAGCGGACCAGGCCCCGCTGAGCGAAGGGTCGTAATACCTGTCGGTGTCCGTAAGGTATACGGTTATCCTGTTCTCGGTAACGGCTATATTGTCGCTGGAGGTGCCTGTTATGACCGGCAGACTGTTGTAGCTGGCCGCTGCCGGGGCGGTAATCCGGCTTACGGGTTTCTCGTTATCGTAAACCACTATAATGCCGGTACCGGCCGGGATATCGGAGTTAAGAGGCTGGCCGCCGCCGGGGCCGTATTCCGGGTTAAGCGCAAGGTCGTAGGACCAGGGCACTATACGGTAGGACGAATTCTGGTTGTTCGGGTCCGACAGATACGTGTTAAGCGCGCCGGGCAGGTTATAGGTGAACTTGCCGGCGTTCACCCCTATAGTGGCCAGGCTGACCTCATACCACAACGGGTCTGCGGCGGTGCAGGTTGTGCCGTTGCACCAGCCGACCTCGCTGTTGGTGACGGTGGCGAACAAGCGCTTTATGGCCACCTTAACCGTATAGGTTCCGAGATTGGCCCTGTAGGCGTCTGTCCCGTCCCCGGCCGTGCCCTGTATCTGTGTGAACCCGGTCGTGTAGCCTGCCAGCGGGTAGGTTACGGTGGAAGTGGGTTTGTTGACGTCGAATTTTATAGTGACCGCGGCCGGAGCGGACTCGTTGCCGGCATAGTCTACGGCCTTGGCCTCCACTTTATACTGGCTGTTGCCGGTAAAGTCCAGGTTGGTGCTGTTATAGTTCCAGGCGGCGGGCGCGCCCCCGGTAGGCAGCCAGGCCGGGCAGCCGCCGAAAGAAGTTCCCGTAAAGCAGAGCGTGCCGCTGGTTATCTGCACGAACACGGCGTTCACCTGGGAATAAGGCGAGGTCTGATCAGCCTGGTTGGACGCGCCGGCTATGGGCGTGGAAAGCTTTATGCGGGAATAGGCCTCGCCCTCATAGGGATACGAGACGGAGACGTAGGGAGGCACCGTGTCGTAGGTGAAAACATACGTGGAATAAAGCGTGGAGTAATTGCCGGCATAATCCAGCGCCCTCGCCGACACCGTATAAGCCACATCGTTCTTCAGCATGGCCGGGGCCACGGTGTAATACCAGGAGGTCGGGCCGAGCGTGGCGGCCGTATTCCAGGTCTCCACTGCCGCCGTCCACGCGGAAGTCAGCCCGTTCCAGTATCTGGTCCCGTCCACACCCGTGGTGGAAACGCGCACCTCCGTCCATTTATGGCCGGAGAGGGCGGCGTCGGCCGTGCCGCCTATGCCGCCCAAGTTGTTCAGGGCCAGTACCGTGGGCGTGGTTATTAAGACCGCGGGGGGCGTATTGTCCACTATAAATTTGCGCGAGTAGTAGGGCCAGGCTTCCGTATTCCCCGGGCCGGTGTCGTCGGAAAGCGCGGAAGCGTCTACCGCTTTCACTTCAAGCGTATACTCGGTATCGCCGGCGGGCC
>JAJZVJ010000378.1 GCA_021845705.1 bacterium | reverse complement strand
TCCCAGCGCCAGCCAGAAAAGCGCGCGGGCCGTGTTCAGGCTCTGCTCCGGTAAAAATTTCCCGTGCTCGAAAAGAGCGCGGCATACCGGTACGGCCGTGACCGCTATCCCCAGCGCGGCCGGCAGCATGATAAGCCAGGAAGCGGTAAGGGCCGGCTTCAGGTGCAGCCTGAAGCCTTCTTTGTCGCCTGCCGCCGACCTGGCCGCCAGTTCCGGCAGCGACAGGGTGGCCGCGGCCGCGGCGAAAAGGGAGACCGGAAACTGCACCAGGCGCGCCGCGTTGTAGATGGCGGTTATGGAGCCGGGCGGCAGGAAGCTCGCGTACATGGTGTTTATCAGCATGGAAACCTGGTCCTGGGCCAGCGTAAGGGCGGCCGGCGCCGCAGCCATCAGGGCCGGCGCGGCGCCCAGGTTCCTGAAAGGGTTGGTGAAAGCGAGGCCGTAGCCTTCCTTCTTAAGCAGCGGCAGCAGGGCCAGGGCCTGCAGCAGGCCGGAAGCGGAAGCCACGGCCGCCACCAGTATTATTTTTCCCCTGGCGTCCAGGCCGCCGAACAGCCCGTAATGGAAGGCGCCGAGCGCCGCCAGCACCGAGATGGAAAATACGGCCGGGATGAGCGCCGGGAGGAAGAACTTGCGCGCGGAATTAAGCGCGGCCGTGAACAGGGAGGCCGAGTTCACGAAGATGAGGTGGGGCATGAAGGCGGCGGCGAGCACGGCGGTAAGCTCTATCTGGCCGGGGACCGCCCTGAAACCCCAGGCGGCCAGCGTGACCAGTTCCCGCCTGAAAATTATGCCCCCGGCGCAAAGAACGGCGGAGCCGGAGAAAATGAGGGTCCAGGAGGAGGAGAAGAACGCGCGCCCTTCCCCGGGGCTCTTTGCCTTCTCTCGTTCCAGGAGGGGGATAAATACCGCGTTGAGCGCTCCCTCTCCTACCGTGCGCCTGAAAATATTCATCAGGCGGAAAGCGGCGTAGTAGGCGTCGGCGAGAGCCCCGCCCCCGAAAAAAGCCACCAGCAGGGCGTCCCGCGCGTAGCCCAGGACCTTG
Source organism: bacterium (assembly GCA_021845705.1). GTDB lineage: Bacteria > Elusimicrobiota > Elusimicrobia > Elusimicrobiales > UBA9959 > UBA9959. Next base: position 1,977 of record JAJZVJ010000378.1, on the reverse strand, counting down.
GTTATAAGGCCGGCGCCGGCTATACCGGACAGGCCCCGGGCGAAAGAGGGCCGCCCTTCGGGCGCTTCTCCGCCGTCCGTCATTGCGCGTCCTTACAGCGGATATTTGCTTTTTCGGGCATAGAATGATAAACTATGTTCACTATGGCAAAACTCAAGACCGGAAGACATACCAGCGCTATAAAAGCCTGGCGCAAATCAGAAAAACTGGCCTCCAAGAACAGGGGCATAAAGACCAGGATCCACGACTCTTCAAAAGAGTTCGGCGCGCTCGTCGCCAAGAAGGATATGGAGAACGCGCAGAAGATGCTGCCCAAATCCTATTCCCTGCTCGACAAAGCCGCGAAGACCGGCACTATACACTGGAAAGCCGCCGCGCGCAAGAAGTCCCGCCTCGCCGCGCGCGTAAAGTCTATAGCGCAGAATCCTTCTTAAAACCTTCTTTCTTTCCCGGCCGTCTTAAGCGCAGTTCAGGCACGGCCGGCGCGGTCTGGAAAGAATCACCCCGGCGCAGTCAGCCGGGGTTTCGCTATTTGGTCCCGGTTATCTCGTAGGCCAGCTGCCTGATGACCAGGGCCGGGTCCCGTTTCGAGGAGGACTTCAGAAGTTCCTCGGCTTCCAGGCAGCGCCTCAGGGCGCGCAGGAGCTTCTCCTCGGTGTAGTTGCCGGCGTCGCGCAGGGCGGCGTGGTACTGGCCCGGGGACATGCCGGCCTGGTAGCAGGCGGCGGGACCTTCCCCTGAAAGTCTTTTAACCTTCAGCATCCTCTCCACGGCCCTGGAGATCTGCGACAGCAGCGCCAGGGGTTCCGCGCCGAAGGCCAGCATCCCTTCGGCCGCCGCGGCGGCTTCGGCGGGGCGCTTTGCGCAGACGGCATTGGAGAGTTCGAAAGGGTTCTGGGTCCTGGCGAAGCCGGCAAGCGCCAGCGCGTCGTCGGGGCCGAAAAACCGGTTCTGGCCGTGCATGTAAAGGACTATCTTTTCGGCTTCACCGTCCAAAGTGACGGAATCCGTCCCGAGCAGGTCCACCAGTATTTCCAGCGCCTCCCCGTCCGTCTTTACGCCTTTCGCGAGCAGTACGGAATTCATGTGCTCTATGGCCTGGACGGGCGACAGCGGGCTGAAATTAACTATAGCGCACCCGGGGCCCAGGGCGCCGGGTATGGGGTCCTGTTTCTCGCGCGGCCAGTCCGCCAGCAGCAGCAGGCAGGCGCTGGGGCAGGGGTCCTCAAGATACGCGAGCAGCGCCTTGAGCGGTTCTTTTTTCAGTTTCTCGACGCGTTTCAGGGCCACGAAGCGCACCTCGGCCAGCATGGGGGCGGTCTGCGCCTCGTCCAGAGCCTGGGCCAGGTCCGCGCTCTCGGCGTCGCGTATGGAAAAATTGAAGGATTCAGGCTTGAAAATGTCCTCAAGGCGCTTCAGGGCCGCGTCCTTCATGGCGGCCTCTTCGCCGCAGAGATAATACGCGGGGCGCGTCTTCTTCCCGGCCCATTCGTCGGCCAGCGCTTTGGGGGTCAAAGTGTCCATCCTAGGGTGTTGTCGCCGTGGAGGCCTGTACCGCCGGGGCCTGGGGCATATTTTTGTCCGGGTCGGGCGGAGCGCAGTACGCGCCCACGCAAGGCTGCGTCTGGGGCGCGCCCGGCAGCGCTTTCTGCGAGGCGCTCGAAACCGAGCCGAAACCTTCCACGGTCCGCAGCACGATGTCCTTGGCAAGTATCTCCCACAACGCTTCACGCGCCTGCTCCTCGGTAAGGCCGCCCGGCAGGTTGGCAGCGGAGTAGATCTTTGTCACCTGCAGCGCCGGCTCCTCCCAGAGGTAGCGGTTCTGCTCGCGGTCCAGGAGGCGGATGCCGGCTATAACGTTAAGTTTATAGACCGTGGGCACCAGGTTGACGTCGTACTGTATCGGGGTGAGTATGTAGTGGGTTATCTCTCCCACTATAACGCCCTGCGAGGCGCTCTCGGGGGATACCGTATATT
>JAJZVJ010000377.1 GCA_021845705.1 bacterium | reverse complement strand
GATCTTGGGGATCCCCACATAGACCATTACAACCTGAACGGCAAGCTGGCGGCCGCCTACAGCTATTCCGATAAGCTGCGCTTCAGCCTGGACTACGCCTACACCAACGACTACCGCAGGCATGCCGAAAACCACGTGCAGTGGTACGACGAGGACACCACCTACTACGGCGGCCTGGTCGTGCCCGCCAACACCCAGTACCAGGGCCAGCCGGTTCAGGACACGCAGAACACCATTAAAGTGGGCGTGGACGCGGACCTGCCTTACGATGCCACGCTGGGTGTGACTTATACCAATATGGGCGGCAATCACGCGGTGGTGGAATCCCTGCCCACCTATATGCAGAACGCTAACGTGGCGCTGACCGTGCCGCTGCCGGCCGACCTGGTACTGACCGGTTCCGCGGACTACCTGAAGGACAAGAACACCGGCTCGTACCTCGCCAACGATAAAACTTACCAGAACACCTACATGGGCGATCTTAACTGGACCGGTTCCTCCAGGTACTCCATGGGTGTGTCCTACGCCTACCAGAGGGCCAAGTATTACAGCGACGTTTACCTCGGCGAGAAGAACCACAGCTACCAAGGCCCTACCTGGGGGGTGAGCAACCTGCTGTTCCTGCCCGGCCTGATGTATAGCTACAACAACAACGTATACGGCTACCACGCCACCGTGCAGCTGCCCAGGGGCTTCAGCCTGACCGGCGACGGCTTTTACACCATCAGCCGCTCCAACACGCCCAGCAATATACAGCCGCTGAGCCTGGACGCCAATAAGAACGCCCTGAGCACGAACGCCGTAACGGATTACACCCCTATGGACGTGCGCACGGCCAGCGGCGGCGTTACCCTGAAGTATATGCCCAAGAGTTCCAGGAACTTCTACGCCAACCTCGGCTTCCACCGGAGCCAGTGGATAGATAAAGTTGTCTCCACCAATTCCGGCTGGGCGAACGTGGTCAACCTGACGGCTTCAGCCAAGTTCTAAGTTAAGCCGCGGAAACGGGGCGGCCGGCAAAGTAATAGCCGGCCGCTCTTTTTTTGTTCTGCCCGGAGCTATAAGGCCGGATCCGGGCCGATGATGTATATCAATAAGCTGATTATATAAAATCAATTAAATTGTTAGCTTATGTCGTATGCCGGGCTTGCTAATTTTGATACGATTTCAAGAGCGGTCGGTTTCCCGTAATAGCGCTTTATGCCGCGCGCTCATTGTGCTGTGCGGCTCCTGTTATTCCCGCTGTAATAAATGAGTTTTTAAGTATGCTTTGAGAGGGTCCGGGCAGCGTTCCATGTCTTAATATGGTTCGGTATCTTTCTTGCTTATATGGTAAAAAATATTAAGGGCGGTTCCGTGAGCGGGTTCCTTAAAAAAATTAATTTCACCGTAATTCTGGGAGCGGCGGCGCTGTTCTGCGCTGCCGGCTTTGTCTCGCCCGCGCCGGCGCTTTGCGCGGACAATTCGGCCTGCATGGACTGCCACGGGCGTAAAAAACCGGGTTTCGGGAAAGCGCCCCAGGTAAACAAGTCCGACCTGGCCGCTTCGCGCCACGCCGGGGAAAAATGCACGGCCTGCCATACCGACGCCACTCCTGGCCCGCATAAAGTCAAGCCCTCTAAAATTTCCTGCCGGGACTGCCACGCCAAAGTGGCGGCCAAATACGACCACAGCGTCCACGGCGAAGCCAGGGCCAGCGGTGAATCGGAAGCGGCCACCTGCCAGGACTGCCATACTCCGGGCCATAAGATAGTCAGCAAGACCAGCCCGGAATCTTCCATTTATCCCTTCCGCCTGCCGGAAACCTGCGCCCGCTGCCACGCGGACCCCGTGCTGGCGCAGAAATATAATTTCCCCCAGGACGTGCTTAAAGAATATTACGGCACCATCCACGGCAGGGCGCTCGTACGCAGCGGCCTGCTGGTGACCGCGGTCTGCACCAGCTGCCACGGCAGCGACCATAACATACAGAAGCGCAGCGACCCCGGCTCCACTATTAACCGGGCCCATGTAGTTGATACCTGCGGCAAGTGCCACGCCGGGATAGCCGCGATGTTCAAACAGAGCATCCACGGCAGGAAGCTGGCGGAAGGCAGCGCCCTCGCCCCTGTCTGCACCACCTGCCACAGCGCCCACCGCATAGTGCGCACCGACGCGCAGGGCTATCAGCTGCAGGTTGTTAAAGAGTGCGGCGACTGCCACGGCGAGTACCTGGCCACCTACCGCGACACCTACCACGGCAAGATAACGCGCCTGGGCTACACCAAGGTGGCCCGCTGTTCGGACTGCCACAGCGCCCACAACATACAGAAGGTAAGCGACCCCCGCTCCACTCTTTCTCCGGCTAATAAAGAGGAGACCTGCCGCAAGTGCCATCCCAAGGCCAACGAGAATTTCATCAAGTACATAGCGCATTCCACCAAGGGCAAACAGGTGCAGTTCAGGGTGCTTTTCTGGACGGTGCTGCTGATGAGCGCGCTGCTGATAGGAACTTTCGCTTTCTTCGGGGTGCACACGCTGCTCTGGCTCTCGCGCCTGGTGGGGGATTTAAAGAAGCACCGGGCCGAAGCCGCGCAAAAAGCGGCGCAGTCCGGCCAGTACTATTTCAGGTTCAGGCTTTATCACAGGATACTGCACGGGATAATCATAACCAGTTTCCTCGGCCTTGTGCTTACCGGCATGCCTATGAAGTTCTCCCATACCGGCTGGGCTTCGTTCCTGGCTCATTTCTTCGGCGGGTTCGAGGTCATGGGCCTGCTCCACCGCTTCTTCGCCCTGCTTACTTTCCTTTACTTCGGTCTGCACCTTTCCTACGCGGCGCGCTATATAGTTTCGCACAGGGAATTCCGCATGTTCGGGCCGGATTCCATGATCCCGCGCTGGAAAGACGCGCAGGACTTTGTCGGCCAGGTAAAGTGGTTCCTCGGGAAGGGGCCGCGGCCGCGCTTCGACCGCTGGACCTACTGGGAGAAGTTAGACTAATGGGCCGTATTCTGGGGCATAAGCAAACTTGGGGCCTCCGGGCTCGTGCTCTGGTT
>JAJZVJ010000376.1 GCA_021845705.1 bacterium | reverse complement strand
ACGTCGCGTGCCTGCAGGGCCGGACGCGAGGCGGGCGTGTCGTCGATCGGCGGGATGATCGTCCGGCGCCCCTCTTCCAGGCCGACCTCGATGCCGATGCCGCCGAACTCGCCCTCGGTGTCGCTCTTCACGCGCTCGTAGACGTCGGGCTCCATGAACTGCGAGAAATCGTCCAGTTCCCCCACCATGCCCTTAGCGGCGCCGTAAACGAGCTTCTGCGGGTCTATCTTCTCCACATAACTCTCTTTTATCAGCTCCATCACGTCAACAATGACCTTAAGCTGCTGGTAGGTCTGGTCCAGGGCAAAATCCACATAGGGGAAAACCGCGCCTATGATGACGGCGGAAAGCGTGACAAAAAAAAGTTTCCTGGCGTTCTTCATCGTAAAGCTCCTTAAAAAACCCGCTGAAAACAGAAAATAGCCGGACAGCGAAACAGCTGCCAACGGCCTTTCGCTGTTTCGCGACTTAATTATTATCTTTAATTATAGCTAATTTGGGAAGCCACTTTAGCGGGTCTATGGCCCGGTCGCCCTTGCGTATCTCGAAATAGACCGCGCTGCCCGAAGATTTTTTGCCGGAACTTACGGCCTGGGTGTCGTCCCCGGCCAGCCCCAGCGGGGTGCGGGCCTCGACTGACTGCCCTTTCACCGCGTCGATGCGGCTCAAAAGCCCGTAAATAGTGAAAAAGCCCTTTTCATGGTCCACAATGACGACGTTCCCATAGGTCCGGAAAGGCCCGGCATAGATCACTTTCCCGGCCAGGGCGGCCTTCACCGGGGCGGCCTGGTCGGTAGCTATCCGTATGCCTTCGCGCACGATCCAGGTCTTAAGCCCCGGAACGTCCTCCCTGCCGAAACGGCTTATAACCCTGCCCTGGGCCGGCCAGGCCATCTCGTTATGATCGATAGGCAGCTCCGAAGACCAGTCCGTGCTGCGGTAAGGCGAGCGTTTCTGGAGTTTTTTTACCAGCCGGTTCAGGCCGAGGGCCGCGTTCTGCAGGTTTTCAAGTTCCGCCGAAAGCCTGGCCTGCTGTTCGCGGGTCTTGTCCAGCTCGCCCTGTTTGGCTTTCACTATGGTCTTCCGGGCCGAACTTTGCCTGCGCAGGAGCTCCTGGCGGGACCTCAGTTCGGCGCCTTTAAGCTTGAGAGTTTCGATGTCCTTGTTGACGCGCAAGGTCTCGCCTTTAATGCGGGAGAGCAGCGCGCGCTTGTTGAGCATGGCCGAGCTCATCAGCATATCCTTTGAAATGTCCCGTGAGCCGAAATAAGGGTAATAAAAATCTTTCTGGAAGGAATACATCACCAGCTCGCCGGAGATATCCCCGGCCAGGTCTTTTTTAGCCTTCTCGAGCGCCTCGTATTTCTGGCGGGCGTCCCCCGAGCGGGAGCGCGACCTCCTGAGCTGGTCCTCCAGCTCCGCCCGGCGCTGGACCGTCTGCTTTTCCTCTTTTTTAAGGCCGGAGAGCTCGGAGGAGATGCGCTCCTCGTCCTGCCGGTACTGCTCCAGTTCCCGCCTCTTTTCCTCAAGCTGCCGGTTTATCTCCTCCAGGTTCTTTTTCTTGATCTCCACGGAGGTCTCCCCCCTGGCCGCCTGCGGGAGGACGGGAACCAGCGCCGCGCACAGGAAAGCGGAAAAGATGAGGCCATGCAGAGCGCGCAGCGTCTTGACTTTGTGTTGTTTGCTTGGCATTTTAAGATCGCCGCCCAGGGGGCGTAACTTCCTGTGTTCACCGCGGCGGCCCGGAGGCCGCGGCTCATTAGGTCCAGCCGGACTATTCCTATCCGCGCGCCCCGCGCCCCCGCGGTGCATACGGCAAGGGGACCGCCTTTAGCGCCGGGTCAATATTTGTCGTTCTTCCACTGGCAGAGCGCCCAGCCGAGCAGCGCCCCGGCCGCGACCACCGCCACCTGCCACAGCGGATGCGGCCAGACCCAGACGGGGCTTAGATATTTTACGGGATAGACTACGGCGTAGGCCGCCAGCGCGGAAGCCGCGGCGCCGCCGGCCCCGGCGAAGAACCAGTTCCTGTCGGCGTCGAGGGAAGCGGCCAGGGAAGCGGGAGTATGGCCGTGGGTGAGGGCCATGGCCGCCATCACCATGAAAGCCAGGAAGGACATGGCGAGCGCCAGCGATATCAGGTGCCCGTAAAAGACGGCGTGCATTATGGCGTAAGCCTCCAGGGGCTTGTATTTAATATCCGCCACGCCGGGGATACGCCAGACCGCGTCAGTCCAGGAGTTCATGTCGCCCAGCGAGTCCTCGTTAATGGTCACTTCCCAGGTATCAGGCATCGGGTTCGCCCCCGGCGAGAGGACCGAAGCCACCAGTTCGGGTTCCTCGGCTTTAAGCCGGGCCAGCCGGTCCTTGCGGCTGACGAAGACCGCCTGCGAGGTGCCTTTAACCCCGGCCAGCGCCGCCCCTATCTCGTCCGGGCCGGCTTTGGCTTTCTCGTCGCGCACGATGACTATCCGGAAATCCTCTTTCAGTAAAGCGGAAATTTCGCGCATCTGGGCATGCATGAAAAGCAGTATCTCGGCCAGCAGGCCGGCCGAGAAAGCCAGCAGGAACGCTACCCTGTAGCCCTTTCGCGGGGTATGCGCGGGATGGGCGCCCTGGGGGTGTTTGTGATGGTCCATAAACTGGATTATAACTTTTAACTGACGGCAACGGAAAGGCGCTAAAGGGCGCTAAAGGGAACGGGCCGCTTTCGCGGCCCGCGGCCAGGTCGCTTTCCGGGGGGGAGTCACTTCACAGAGAATCGTCGTTGAATTCCACGGACGCCACGAAAGGGGAGCGGGAAAGCTCGCCTATCATGCCGACCGGCAGGGTGCCGGTGACGTTGAACACGCTGAATTTGGATTCGGGATCTTTCTGCGGCAGGCGGAACCAGGCTTCAGCGTCGAAGCCGCCTTCATCCTTGAGCCGCCTGAGGAACTCGGGCACGAAGGCGTTAGGCTTGTTCTGGTACGGGACCTTCAGGGTAAAGCGCACCTTGGTCTTAAGCGGCACGCCGGTGCTTTTTTTCTCCACGGCCACTCCCAGCACGCCGCTTACCTAGATTCG
>JAJZVJ010000375.1 GCA_021845705.1 bacterium | reverse complement strand
TTGGGGATAAGCGTTGACGGATTGGAGTTTAAGCAAGGCTCTATACTGAGAATGCCGTTTCCTGACGGTTCCGTTCCCAGCCTTAGCTCTCTTCATGTTCTGGAGCATATAGGGCTTGGCAGGTACGGGGACCCCGTGGACCCGTCAGGGCATATTACAGCGGCCAAGGAACTTAAACGTATTCTTTCTCCGAACGGAAGCCTTTTGATAGGGGTTCCTGTAGGTAAAGAGCGCCTTTGTTTTAATGCGCACCGTGTTTTTGACCCAGCCACCGTGGCCGGATTGTTTGAGGGCTTAAAGCTGAAGGAGTTCTCGTTAATTAATGACAGCGGCGTCGGTATTATTCACAACGCTTCTTTCGAACAGGCTCGTTCCTGTGATTACGGGTGCGGTCTTTTTACTTTTATTCGGGAAAGCTAATGTCAATTGAGCTGAGAAAAGAAACTAAAGTTATTGCCCGCATTAAAGGCGGGCTCGGGAACCAGCTGTTCTGCTACGCGGCGGCGCGGAGGCTGGCTTTGGCCAATAACGCCGAGCTGGTCATCGACGACGTGACCGGCTTCGCGCGGGACCTGCAGTACCGCCGCAAGTACATGCTGGGGCATTTCAATATCACGGCCCGTAAGGCGGCGCCCGCGGAGCGGCTGGAGCCGTTCGAGCGCTGCCGCCGGGGCGCCGCCATGCTCCTGGCCCGGGCTAAGCCTTTTTTTCAACGGAGTTATCTTGAGGAAGAACGAGCGGTTTTTGATCCGCGGTTACTGGAGCTTAAAGTTCACGGCACGCTTTACCTGGACGGGCTCTGGCAGAGCGGGAAATATTTCGGGGACGCGGAGGGAACTATCCGGGAAGACCTGCGGATCTCCCCACCCCGGGACCCGGTAAACGCGGCTATGGCCGAAAAGATACGCGGCTGTAACGCCGTTTCCCTGCATGTCCGCTGGTTCGGCGACGCCGCCAAAATGGACAGCGAGATTAACCTGCCTCCGGCCTACTATTCCCGGGCCATAAAACAAATAACGGGGAAAGTCCCGGACCCGCACTTCTTTATTTTTTCTGACAACCCCGCCGCCGCGCGGCAAATACCGGGTTTGCCCGGGGACCGGGTCACGGTGGTGAACCATAATAGGGGGGACGAGAATGCCTGCTCGGACCTCTGGCTGATGACGCAATGTAAACATTTTATTACCGCCAACAGCACTTTTAGCTGGTGGGGGGCATGGTTATCCGACACGGGCGCGGCCAAGCAAGTGATAGTTCCCGATACTATCGTGAAATTTAACGCGGATATTATTCCGCTCTCATGGGAAAGTTTATCGCAGGGCTGAACATTATATGGCTGAGACTACCGGTGCGCCGCCGAAAAAATTCAAAATTCTTGTTTGCGCGGAGGGCTGCGCCTGGGGCATGGGCCCGGCGCTCGTCGACGCCTTCTCTGAACTCGGGCATGACGCGGAGCTTTTTGACTGGACAAAGTTCCTTTACACTTCGAGAGGCGGAGGTTTGGGGAACAGGATCCTGGACCGCCTTCTCTTCCGGCGTGTGGCCGGCAGGATAAACGAGGCCCTAGCCAGGTTCGTTCAGGATAAAAAATATGACCTTGTGCTGGTCACAAAAGGCCTCCATCTATATCCTGCCACGATCTCGGAGATAAAAGAGCGTTCAGTGCGGACCGCTAACTGGAACCCGGACGATTTCTTCAATCCAGTGAACAGCAGCGCCGGCCTGCGGGCGTCGTTCGGCGTCTATGACTGTATTTATACGCCAAGGCGCCACCTGATCCCTGAATACCTGTCGCGCGGGGCGAGGCGGTGCGAATACATAGACTGGTATTTCGTTCCCAGGTATTTCCATCCTTCCGCCGACCGCGCCGCCTCTCCGGGTTATGACAACGATGTCGTCTTTATCGGCTCGTGGAGCAGGCGCCGGGAGGCCTTGCTCGGACATCTTAAGGATTTCGACTTGAAAGTTTTCGGCGGTTCCTGGAAGTGGGCCTCTGCCGAATTCAAGCGCAGGGTCCGCTGCCTGCCGCCGGTCTATAACGACGACATGTGCAGGCTGATAGAGCGTTCCCGGATAAACCTCAATATCATCACCAGAGAGAACCGGGACACCTCGAACCTCAGGAATTTCGAGATCCCGGCCTGCGGGGGCTTCCAGCTTTCGGAGCGGTCCGAAGAGATCCTCCGTCTTTTCGAGGAGGGGAAGGAGATTGCCTGCTTCGGCGACGGCGCGGAGCTTGCCTCAAAGTGCGCTTATTATCTTTCCGACGAAAAAGCGCGCGCGGAAATAGCGGCGAGCGGCTATAAGAAGCTGCTCTCGGGGAAGAATACGGCGCTGGACAGGGCGCGGCAGATATTGGAGACGGTTTTTTTATGAAAGTTGAGAATAGCGAGAACAGCCAGCCGCTGGTTTATGTGGTCATCCCAAATAAGAACGGCGCCGTTCACCTGAGATACGCGCTGGAGTCCCTTTTTAAGACGACCTATACCAATTTCAGGGCCGTGCTCGTGGATAACCGCTCCACCGACGATTCCCTCCTGTACGTGGCCGCCAATTTTCCGCAGGTCGAGGTTGTGCTTAACGATACCGACGTGGGTTTCGCAGGCTCGGTGAACAAGGGCGTGCTGCACGCGCTTTCCCGCGGGGCAAACTATATAGCGGTCTTCAGCAACGATATCAAAGTAAAACCAGACTGGATAGATTTCACCCTCCGGGCTTTTGCCGCCCATCCGGCGGCCGGAGTTGCCGGCTATATCGAAGTGCCGAAAGAGAAGGAAAATATATTTTTCGACTCAGCCCCGAGCGGGGGCATAGAGAAGGAGGTCAAAGCCCTTCCCGGCTGCCTGCTGTTATTCTCCGCCGAGATATTTCTCAAGGCCGGCCTCCTGGACGAAGGCTATTTTATGTACGGGGAGGATACCGACTTTTTCGTCCGCGTGACTAGGGCCGGTTTCCGCCTGCTGCAGACCGGGATGCCTGTATGGCACTATGGGGAAGGCTCGGCTGCTAAGAAACGCCTGTTTCCCGTCTGGATGACCTACCGCAACGCCTTAAGGTTCTCGCTTAAGAATTCCGG
>JAJZVJ010000374.1 GCA_021845705.1 bacterium | reverse complement strand
TAGATGGTGACTTTTTTGCCGTTCTTCAGCGTCGCGGTCACTTTTTTGTCCTCGGTGTTTATCAGGTCCCAGTGCACAGCGGAGTCGTTGTAGCCGAGAGCGGCTTTTTTAGCCTTGTTCAGTTTTGCGACATTGCCGGTGTAGGTGTCCGTATAGGAGTTGCCGATGGCCACGTGGCAGTTGCCGTGCTTCCCTCCGTGGTTCTCGTCAAACAGGGTGTCGGCCATGAACTTGTCAATCCGCGAGAAGCGGCGGTCGGTGAGGGAGTATTCGCCCAGCTGCGAGGCGCCCTTGTCGGTGGCCATTATCTTCTTGACGTAGTCTTCGCCTTTTTTGGCGGAGATCTTTACGGCGCGGCCGTCCTTGAACTCAAGGCATATCTCCTCGACGTAGTTCCCGCCGCGGAAGGCGGGGAGGTTGGCGAAATACCTGCCGCGGGTCCCGCGCCAGTCCGGCGAGGTGAAGATCTCGAAACTGGGGATATTGTGGCCGCTCACGCCCAGGAACCTGCGCTGCTCCCCCAGTTTTACCTCCAGGTCCATGGACTTCGACTCGGTCCGGATGGTGTCTATCCCCAGGCCGCTGATCCACTTCTTTATCTGCAGCGTATCTTTGTAGATCCGGCCCCATTTTTTGACGGGGTCAGGCTCGTTCAGATAACAGGCTTTGGCTATCTGGGCGGCGTATTCCTTTACGGAAAGCTTCGCCTGCTTCGCCAGCTCCTCGGTGGGATAGGTGCAGAGGGTCCAGGAGAACTTGCCCTTTTCCTCGCGCTCGTCCCGTATCCCGAACAGCGGCTTGCGGGCCAGGGCCACCTGGGACTGCCGCTTGGTGTCTATACCCTTTAGGTGGGTCAGCGAGGCCGGGGCGTGGATGAACACATAGCCGTTGAGATTGTTGTAAAGCTCCTTGTCCCAGGAGCCCAGGAAAGCGCGCTGCTTATCGTCGGAGAACTGGTAGAAATCCCGTTCGAGGGCCGGGCTGGGCAGGAAATTAAAGGTAACGTTATACTTGCGCTGCACAAGTTTCCGGTAGACTATCTCGCCCAGCTCGCGGGCCTCCAGGTCGCAGCGGAGCAGGATGTTGTCGTATTTTTTGAACGCGGCGCTGCGGGCTGTGGTCAGCCCCCAGATAAGGGTTTCCGCGTATTTTTCAAGCTGGGTTTTCGAGAGCACGCTCATATTGGGCCTCCGTGGTATTCTTGTGGGCGACTTTTAAATTATATGTAATTGCCCGGCCCCGCACAAAGGCGCGGCAAAAGCTTCGGCCGGAAAACTTTTATGGTTCTTCCGGGAATGCCGGGGATGTATTTGGCGGCGTTGCGGGGGATGAGGGCCCGTCGCTCCTGGGCAGAAGGGAACCGTTGCGCGGTTCCCCCCGCCCGGGGAAATTATGGGCGGGGCCCCCTTCCCCAAAGTCGCTACGGGCCCTCATCCCCCGCAACGCACGGGGAAGAGGGCAAAACCCATGCCGAACCCGGAAGAGCCACTTTTATTTTGTATGATGTGAAAAAGCGGTTCCAGGAGGCGCTATGGGCGGATATCCGGACAGGAAAAAGATCTTAAAAGAGATCCTCGCGCAGCTGCACGGGGGGCTGTCCCTTGAAGAGGCGAAAAAGCGCTTCGAGGCCGAAATAGGGCCTGTCACCTCCAAAGAGATCTTCGAGTTGGAGCAGTCGCTGCTGGACGACGGAGTTTCTCCGGACGAGATAAAGAAATTCTGCAACGTCCACGCTCTGCTTTTCAGCGGTTCGCTGGAGAAAAACATGGAGGACCCTTCGGGGCCCTCCCACCCCGTAACTTTGTTCAAAGCCGAGAACGCGGAGATAAAACGCCGCGTGGAGGCGGCCCGCGCGCTGCTGCCTTCCGCGAAGGCCGGCGCCGGCGCGGAGCAGCTGCGCAAGAGCGTGGAAGAGCTGCGCGCCGTGGAAAAGCATTACGAGCGCAAGGAGCATATGCTGTTCCCCCATCTGGAGAGAGCCGGGTTCTCCGGGCCGTCTAAGGTGATGTGGGGCAAGCATAACGAGGTGCGCGGTCTTTTCAAGAAAGCGCAGGCGGCGGGCCCGGCCGAATTTCCGGCGGCCGCGGCCCAGCTGCTGGACGAGATAGACGGCATGATCTTTAAGGAAGAAAGCATACTTTTCCCCACCTCGCTCGAGAAACTGAAGCCCGCGGACTGGGCGGCCATCTTCAGGGAAAGCGCGCGGGAGGGCTACATCTTCATCCCGCCCCCGGCCGGAACGGCCGAAGCCCTTGATATAGACCAGAACGCCTCCTCGTCCGCCGGGGGCGTTATCAGCCTGCCGAGCGGCAATTTCTCCCTGCCCGAGCTGACCGCGATGCTTAACGCCCTGCCGGCGGACCTCACCTTCGTGGACGCGGAAGACACGGTCCGCTATTTCTCCGAAGGCGCGGACAGGATCTTCCTGCGCGCCCGCTCGGTAATAGGGCGCAAGGTGCAGAACTGCCACCCACCCGCCAGCCTGGCCGCGGTGGAGAGAATAATAAAAGCCTTCAGGGACGGCTCGAAGAACAGCGAAGAATTCTGGATAAACCTGAAGGGCCGGGTGGTGCACATCCGCTATTTCGCCCTGCGCGGCGCGGAAGGCAAATACCTCGGTTCACTGGAAGTTACCCAGGATGTGACGGAAATACAGAAGATCAAAGGCGAAAAGAGGCTGGCATGACTGAAAAAATAGCGGACCTGGACAAAACTCTCTACGAGCTTACCGAACAGTACCCCGAGCTGATAGACGTCCTGTTCGACCTTGGCTTCGCCGGGGTCAGGACCCCGGCGATGCGCGAAGGCCACGGGAAACAGATGACCGTAAGGGCCGGATGCGGGCACCTGGGCCTGGACCTCGGGCAGGTGGCCGCCGTGCTGCGCTCGAAGGGTTTCACGGTAAAAGAATAAGCCGCCGGTAACAAGGCCGCCCGGGCGGTAATGGTCCGTGCCCCCAGAAGTTCACGTAATTTTTGAACCTGCGTCGAGAAAGCGCATATTGGACTTTCACCAAAACGGTGAAAAAACAGGCTCAAATATATGGATTGAGGAAAAACGGCAAAGTCGGTGATTCTTT
>JAJZVJ010000373.1 GCA_021845705.1 bacterium | reverse complement strand
TGTAATAGCGTTCCGCCCCCCGTGTCGGGCCCCGAATACAGCCAAAAGGAACCGGTCATGCCTGAATTCAAATACAACGAACTTTTCGAACTCTCCAAGCTCCCCACAAAATTCCGCCTTCTCTCAAAAGAGGGAGTAAAAGTGGTGAACGCCGGCGGCAGGGAGATACTTGAAGTGGCCCCCGAAGCCATAGTCACCCTGGCCCGCGAGGCCGTTAAAGACGTTTCCTTCCTGCTGCGCCCCGCCCATAACGCCCAGGTGGCCGCTATCCTCTCCGACCCCGAAGCCTCGGAGAACGACAAGTTCGTGGCTTTCTGCATGCTCGACAACGCCGTGATCTCCGCAAGATTCGAACTGCCCTTCTGCCAGGACACCGGCACGGCCACGGTAGTGGCAAAAAAGGGCGAGCAGGTCTGGACCCGCTCTAACGACGAGGAGCTCCTCTCCAAGGGCATCTGGGAAACCTATACCGGCGAGAACCTGCGCTATTCCCAGACGCTGGCGCTGGACATGTACAAGGAGAAGAACTCCGGCAACAACCTGCCCGCCCAGATAGACATTTACTCCCGGCCGGGCATGGAATATAATTTTCTCTTCGTCACCAAGGGCGGCGGTTCCGGCAACAAGACCATGCTTTACCAGGAGACGAAGGCCACGCTCACTCCCGAAAAGCTCAAGCCGTTCCTTGTGGAGAAGATGAAATACCTGGGCACCGCCGCCTGCCCCCCCTACCATATAGCCTTCGTCATAGGCGGGACCTCGGCCGAGATGTGCCTTAAGACGGTGAAACTGGCCTCCACCGGCTACCTGGACGGCCTGCCGGACAACCCCGGCGAAACGGGCCGCGCTTTCCGGGATAAAAAAATGGAAGCGGACCTTCTCGAGGCCGCGCGCAAGATCGGCTACGGCGCGCAGTTCGGCGGCAAACATTTCGCGCATGACGTACGGGTAGTACGCCTGCCGCGCCACGGGGCCTCGGCCCCCATAGGGATGGGCGTCTCCTGCTCCGCCGACCGCAATATCCTCGCCCGCATAGACAAGGGCGGCCTCTGGCTGGAAGAGCTGGACCGCGACCCGGGCCGGCTCATTCCTAAGGATGTCAGGGCAAAATTTTCTTCCTGTTCCACCTGTCTCAACGTGGACCTGAACAGGCCGATGAAAGAGATATTGGCCGAACTTTCCAAACATCCGATAGGCACCAGGCTCTCGCTGAACGGGCGCATAGTGGTGGCGCGCGACATAGCGCACTCAAAGTTCAAGGAGCTGCTGGATTCAGGCAAAGAACTCCCGGAATACCTTAAAAAGCATCCCGTATATTACGCCGGGCCGGCCAAGCAGCCGAAAGGAAAACCTTCAGGTTCCTTCGGCCCCACCACAGCGGGGCGCATGGACTCTTACGTGGACCTGCTCCAATCGCGCGGTGCTTCCATGATAATGATAGCCAAGGGAAACCGCTCGCAGGCTGTCACCGACTCCTGCAAAAAATACGGCGGCTTCTACCTCGGGTCCCCCGGCGGCCCGGCCGCGCTGCTCGCCGAAAAGAACATAAAGAAAGTTGAAACCCTCGATTACCCCGAGCTCGGCATGGAAGCGGTCTGGGCCATAGAGGTTGAAGACTTCCCGGCCTTCATCCTCGTTGACGATAAAGGCGGGGATTTTTTTAAATCTTTATAGGAACGCGTACCGCCTATGAGGTGTTTCCTCGCATTATCTCTCTTCGCCGCCGCGGCTTTTATGGCCGGCTGCGAGATACCTATCGGCACTCCGGAAGAGCGCATGTTCAAGTCCGCCAAGAACGATTACGAGCATAATATGCGGAAGCTTCTGGACTCCGGGCTGAACCCGGATATAACGGACTCGGCCGGGTGGACGCCGCTGATGTGGGCCGCCGCCAAGGACAACACCGACACGCTGAAGCTGCTTGTTTCCCGCGGGGCGAACATAGAGCACCGCAACAATAAAGGCGAAACGGCCCTGCACATAGCGGCGCGCTGGAGCCGCCTGGACACGGTGCGCTACCTTATCTCCATAGGTGCGAGGCCGGACGCTCTTGACCACCTCGGCTGGCCGCCGCTGATGTGGGCCGCGATGCAGGGCAGGACGGACGTGGTAAGAACGCTTATAGAGAACGGCGCCAATATGGAATTCAAGGACACCAACGGGAATACGGCCCTTATGATGGCCGCGAACCGCGGCAGGACGGAAACCGTAAAAGTAATGCTCGAACTCGGCGTAAACACTCACAAGACGAACAGGGCCGGGCAGACCGCGGCCGACGTGGCCCGCCAGAGCGACTATAAAGACCTGGCCGCGCTTATTGAAGGCACCACCGCGACCCCTCCCGCACCCAAAGCCGCCGCGAAGAAGAAATCATTTTTTTAAGATCGGATCGCGCATTTGCACCGCCGTGCAGCCTCCGGCGCAAAAACCATGCAACCAAATATCGTTCGCCTGGACCCTTACAGGCTGGAGATCCCAGCCTCGTATAAACGGGGCATGAACGCCTCGGCGATAGTCTACGCGGACCGGGAGCTGGAAAAGATCATTGAAGACGAAGCGCTGGACCAGGCCGCGAACACCGCCACGCTCCCCGGGCTCGCGGGCAGCGCCCTGGCCATGCCCGACATCCATACGGGCTACGGCTTCCCGATAGGCGGCGTAGCGGCTTTCGACGCGGCTGACGGGATCATCTCTCCGGGCGGGGTCGGCTACGACATCAACTGCGGCGTGCGCCTGCTTGCCTCCTCCCTGGAAAAAAAAGATATTGAAAAAAAGTTAGAGGCGCTGGCTTCCGGCCTTTACTCCGGGATCCCGGCGGGGATAGGCACGGGCGGCGGCGTGAGGCTCGGTAAGCGGGACCGGGAAGCGCCGCTCATACAGGGCGCGGCCTGGGCGGTAAAGAACGGCCTGGGCAGGCCCGAGGACCTTGTGACCGCGGAGTCAGGCGGCTGCATGGACGGCGCCGACCCGCACGCCTTAAGCAAGCGGGCGCTTGAGCGCGGCAGCGGCCAGCTTGGGACCCTGGGCTCCGGGAACCATTTCCTGGAGGTGCAGGAAGTATCGGAGATATACGACAAAGAGGAGATC
>JAJZVJ010000012.1 GCA_021845705.1 bacterium | reverse complement strand
GCACGCGGTCGACGTCGCGGCCGACGGCCCCGCCGGGCTCTGGTTCGCATTCCGCGCCGCCGGGAAAAAACATTTCATTGCCAACGACAATCTTATGGCGAAGGGCACCATATTCGCCATGGACATGGCGGAAAAGCTTAAGGTGTTCTCGGCCTTCGGTACAGCCACGGTCGTGGACCAGCATGATTTTAAACAGTGGGGGCGCTTCGGCAAACCCGGGAAGTTCATTAACAGGGCATTGGCGGTGGATTGCGAATATTACCGCCCCGCCCCGGTAAAGCCGGGAGGCTATGTTTTTTCTTTCGGCCGGGCCGACCGCGACTACGCCCCGCTCATGGAGGCGGCCGCGCGGTTCCCTAAAGGGCTGAAGCTTAAAATCTGTACCGACCTGCCTGTTAAAGTCCCTCCGGGCCTCTCGGGCCGCGCCGAGGTGCTCTTCTGCCCGCCGGCGAACGGCAGGATGCGGGAGCTTATAGCCGGGGCGGCTTTGGTGGTGCTGCCTGTCAGGACTACGCCTCCGAATCCCGGGGCGGGGCTGCTGTCGGCCCTGCTTTCCATGGCTATGGGCCAGGTTACCGTCGCCCGCGGCAACCCGGTGGTGGCCGGCTATCTTTCCGACGGGGAAGATTCCTTCCTGTATAAAGAGCTCACCCCGGCGGCCATTTCCGCCTGCGTCGGGAGAGCTTTGGCGCTTAACCCTGCGGCCCGGGACCGCGTCCGCGCGGCGGCCAGGGAAAAAGCGCGGCGCCGTTTCGACCTGAACTCATTCGCCGCGAGCTACCTGAAGGACCTTGTAAAACGCTGAATCCTGCCGCACGCGCGCGGCCGGGCCGGCCAACACCCGGCGGCGCCTATTTTATAGAATTAAACGATGTCTGACCGCGACAGGATACTGAACATGCTCGGCTGGGGCGCTTTCGCCCTGGCGGCTTCCGTATTTCTTCTGCCCGTCCTGAACCCCGATATCTACTGGCATCTTTCCGCGGGCAGATATACCCTGGCCCACTTCGGGCCGCCGCGCACGGACTTTATTTCCTGGCCCATGGCCGGAAAAGAATGGGTGGATTTCGAATGGCTGCCGCAGGTGCTGTATTACCTGCTCTACAAGGCCGGCGGCTTCACGGCGCTGTACCTGCTGAAGGTGCTGACGCTGACGCTTACCCTGCTGGTCTTCCGCGCCACCGCGCTGCTTTACGGCAGGCGGGCGGCGCTGCCTTTCCTGCTGCCTTTCTTCGCCGCGGCCATAATGTCCAACTGCGACCTGCGCCCGGATAATTTTACCCTCCTGTTCTTTTCTATCACTCTTTATTTTCTGGAAAAGAGCCGCCTTGCCGCGCCGCCGGAAGGGTGGAAGGTGAAAGCCGCCGTCTTCGCTTTCTTCGCGCTGTGGGCTAATATCCACGCCGGCTATCTTTACGGTCTCGCGCTTCTCGGCTTCTACGCAGCGGGCGAGTTCTTCGCTCTTGAGCTTCCTTACATCTACGGCAAAGGTCCGTTCCTGCGCCCGGCGAAAAGCCTGGAATACCTGAAACTGTTCTTTCTGGGCCTGGCCGCGAGTTTTTTGAACCCTTACGGCTGGAAAGTGTATTCGGTAATAGCCAACCATCAGAAATATATGAGCACGCTGCAGGACCATATAAGGGAATGGGGCTCCTTCGACCTGACCAACGCCTACCAGTGGCCTTATGTGCTGGTCCTTGCGGGGGTAATGGGTTGTTTCGTTCTTTTCCTGCTGCGCCGCAGGCACGTTATCTATTCCCACTTCGCCGCGCTGCTTTTTTTCGCCTGGGCTTCCTCCAACTATTCGCGCCATATCCCTTTCTTTGTCATTTCAGGCCTGGTTTTTGCGGTGGCCCTGCCCTGGGAGAAGCCCGCCCCCGCCTTGCGCTGGCGGGTGCTCGGGTGGGGCGGCGCGGCGCTCTGGCTGGCCGCGGCCTGGTGGTTCTACAGCGGGCTGGTGTGGCCAAAGGTTACCGGCCAGGTCGTGACGGACCAGTGGGGCTCCGAGGGGATGGCGGCTTACCTGCGGGCGAACAAAGCCGAGCTTTCGGGCCTGAGGCTTTATAACTATTGGAGCTGGGGCGGCTGGCTGGGCTGGGAGCTGGGGCCGGACTATAAGCCGTTCATAGACGGGCGCTACCTTTTTCACGATAAGATAGACGAGGTTACCGGGCTAAGGGGCAATGTGGAGAAATGGACGGAGCTGCTTGGAAGATATAAGTTCGGCCTGGTGCTGATACAGCTGGACGAACCCAAGGTCCCGGTGAAGCAGCGGCTGGCCGACGGTACCGAAGCCGTTTTCTGGCGGCCTACCTACCTTTTTTATATGCCGCGCAGGGACTGGGCCGTGGTCTACTGGGACTATTCCACGGCCGCGCTCGTGAGGCGGAGCGCTGTGCCCGCGGCCTGGCTGGCCTCGCACGAGCTGCGCTACCTGCGCCCCGGCGACAGTCTTAACCTGCCGGCCCCGCTGCTGGCGGGGGAGATACCGCTGCATGAATTACGCCGGGAACTTGATGTTTACCTGCGCGGGCATTCCGCTAACCACGATAAGTCCGTCAACGGAGAGGTCATTTCTTTCATGAAGCAGCTAGAGGCGCTCTGCGCGCAAAAAGGGGCCAAATGCGCGAAATAACCGCGGGGCTGATGGAACACCCGCTCGCGCTTTTCGCGGATTTCCGCCGGCTTTTCGCCGGCCGGGTCATCTCCGCCGTGGGGGATAAGTTCTTTTCCATAGCTATAGCGTGGTGGGTGCTTTCAAAAGCGGGGGAGAACTCCAAACTGCACCTCGGGCTGATCATGGCCGTGAACGTGCTCCCGGTGATAGTCTTCGGGCCGCTGCTGGGCACGCTTTCGGACAGGTCCGACAAGCGCCGCGTGATGCTGGCGGCGGATGCGGCCCGCGCCTTCCTGGTGCTGTCGCTGGCCGGCCTCCTCTGGAGCGGCCGCCTTAACCTTTACTGGCTTTACGCTATCTGCTTCCTTATTTCCGGCTTCGGGCCGCTTTTCGAGTCCGCCGTGGCGGCCTCCATTTTGCGCCTTACGTCGGAAGAAAAAATGCCGCAGGCGGTGGCCGCGGATTCCTCGGTCATGCAGTTCTCGAACGTGATCGGTTCGGCGCTGGGGAGCGTGCTGCTGGCGCTGGCCGGCGTGGCCGGGGCTTTCCTGTTCAACGCTTTAAGCTATGCCGTCTCTTTCGGCGCGGTCATGGGCATAAGGACGCCGCTTAAGCCGGAAGTCCGGACGGAGAGTTCCTTCACCGCTGAATTCAAAGAGGGGCTCGCTTATATTTTCGACAATAAACCGCTGCTCTGGCTTATCCTGTCCTTCGCGGCTTTCAACTTTTTTGTGGGGCCCATACTTATACTTATCCCGATGATAGTCAAATTCACGCTGAAAGAATCCGTTACCTGGCTGGCCGTCTTCGAGACTTTCTTCGCGCTCGGTTCCTCCGTCCTCGCGGCCGCGCTCAGCTTTAAGGAAGCTTACGGGAATATCTATAAATGGTTCTTCGGTACGCTGCAGGCGGTGGGCGTTTCTTTCGGCGGGCTCTATTTTACCGGGAATAAATATGTTGTCTGCGCGCTGCTTTTCGCGGCGGGGGCGGCGCTAGGCGCTGGCAACGCGGTGATACTGACCCTTTTCCAGACCACGGTGCCGGACGCCATGAAAGGGCGGTTCTTCTCGGTGCTGACCACGCTGGCCTACGCGGTGCTGCCGCTGACTTTCATGCTGAACGGCATTCTGGCGGAGCAGTTCTCCATCGGCTTCTGCATAGCCATGAACGCCGCGGCCGTCCTGGCCCTTTCCTTCTTCGCCCTGCTTATCCCCAGGGTGGAACAGAAAACTTAGCAGTCTGCTGAAAAAACCCGTTTCGGTTCCTTTTTTCGCCGTTTCCGGGCCCGGCGGGCCTGCCCGCTCCGGAGCAAAATCGTTCCGCCCGGCCGCAAATGAGATGAAAAGGCCCCGCGCCGGCGCGGGGCCCTTACCGGGGAATTCCGGTCCCGGTTCATTTTCCGATATTCTTTACCAGGTCTTTGGCGAGGCCGTCGGTCAGGTCCATTATGGCCAGCTGTATTACCGCTTCCGGCTTAGCCAACTGCCCTATTTTCCCTCCGAAGGCGTGCTTCTCCGAGCTCTTGGCCTTTCCTACGGCTTTGCCGGCCCCGAGGAGTTCGCCTGTTTCAAGGTTGACCAGTCTTGCCTCCGCCGAAACCTCAACTTTGCGGTCGGTCTTTTCGGCTATCTTCACGCTGCGCCATTCGTCATTCACCGAAAGGGCAGTTATGGAGCCCAGCACGGCGTAGCGCGCGCCCAGCTGCCTGCCGACCTGCGCCGCCGTGGCCGGATCTATAACGCCGGACGAAGCAAGCTGGAGTTCCTTCAGAGCGGCGTCCACGCGGGCCCGCTCAACAAGGCGGATCCTGGAGGTCTTCATCAGGGAGGCGGTAAGCGCGTCCTGCAGCCCGGTCACGCTGGAAGCGTACTGCGGGTCGGAGGCCGAGTAGGTGAAAGGCATTACGCAGGCCAGCGGACGCTGGTCGAAAGGCACGCCCGCGCCGGCGCAGGCTCCGGCCAGCAAAAGAAAAGGAATAAAGACCTTAAGTTTTTTCATGACCCCCCCATGGTTTAAGAACGACTTATTCTAGCAAAAAAATTACGGCGGTTTTAAACCGCGGAAACTGTCCGTTCAGCCTATGCGGGGTTGGGAATATCGATGAATTCGGTTTTAACCCCGAACTTCTTCTCCAGCACCCCGGCCAGCGCCATTACTCCCGGTTTCTCGGTGTTGTAGTGACCCGCGGCCACGAAGTTGGAGCGGCTTTCACGCGCGAATTCCTGGGCCGGCTCCGCCGCTTCCCCGGTTATGTAAAGGTCCAGACCGGCCGCCGCCGCCTGTTCGAACATCCTGGCCGCGCCGCCGCTTATTACCCCGACGGTCCTTATTTTTTCGGCGCCGAACCTGAAGCAGAGCGGCTCCGCGTCCAGCTTTATGGCCAGCGCGGCGGCGATGTCGCCCATGGACACCGGCTTAGGAAAAGTTCCGCTGAAGCCTATGGTCTCCCCGTCGTAAACGCCGAAAGGCTTAAGGCCGCCGGCTCCGAGCATCTTAAGCAGGCGCGCGTTATTGCCGCAGACCTGGTGCTTGTCGAGAGGCAGGTGCCAGGCGCAGAGGGAAAGGCCGCTTTTGAAAAGTGTCTCGAGCTTGCGCTTGAAAGGGCCGCAGAAGGGCTGGGAGCGCCCCCAGAGCAGCCCGTGGTGGGTTATTAGCATGTCCGCACCGCCGGCGGCCGCGCGCTTTATGCACTCGAGCGAGGCTGAAACGCCGAACGCGATCTTTTTTACTTCGGGCCGGCCTTCCGCCTGAAGCCCGTTCTGGGACGTATCTCTGACGTTCGCCGAATCCAGGTAGGAATTAGTGAAGGAAACTATTTTGTCCCTGTCGGCCATATGCGGCCTCCTATTTAGTCTTTTCCGGGCCGCACCGCGTAGATATAACCGTTGGTTACCTGGTCGGCGAGGTAGTCGGCTATGGCAAATTCCCCGTTGGCAGCCGGGGCAAGCAGCAGGGCGGCGTAGCTCCAGAGTTCCGGGTTGCCCCTGAGTCTTTCGGCAGGCACGTTCACGGTAATGACCCCGTCCCCGGTGGAAACTTTCAGGGAGCCGGCCGCGACCGGGCCTTTAGGGGTGATCTTGTAAAGAGTGGCGCCGTCGGGATCCAGTTCTATGGCGTATTCCCAGGCGTTCTCCGGGAAAAGCCTGAGCGGGCGGCCCTCGAGGGGCCGGGTCATGCCCGCGCGCGGCCGGTGGTTTATGTCTATGTACAGGTCCAGGTTTATGTGGCTGAAACCGGCCGGTTTTTTAAGGGAGTTGTCCAGGGCGAGCGGCTGGAATTTAAAGAGCACGGCGCCGGGAACGGACTCGACTTTCAGGCCGGCCAGCTTCCAGATGCGGGCCGGGTCGGTGCCTGGCGGCAGCCCGGGGGTGGACTCCGGCGGGAGCGGGGGCCTTGAGACGTTCTTCAGCTCGAACCCGTCCGGCAGCGTCAGGACCTGTATCTTTTCGGCCTGGGAACCTTCCGAGAGGGCGTCGGCCAGGCTGGAGAAAGCCCACGGCGGCGGGTCTTTCTTCATGAGGCGGTAGGTGTTGACAAGCGAGTTGCGTATCTCTATCTCGGTCTCCCCGGAGGTTCCCGCGTCGGCGGAGGCGAGGGCGCGCAGTTTGCCGCCGTCCTCGGCCGAGAAATATTCCTCGAAGGCCGGGGAGGCCTTTATGTAGTTCCCCTGCAGGGAGTTGAGGTAAAGCATCAGGTCGGCGCGCGTCTGCGCCAGGGCGGCCAAAGCGCCCGCCTGCAGCGGGGCGGAAGCCCAGGGAGTATAGTCTCCGGTCCAGGGCCTGGCTTCGGCCGAGATCCCGGCGCGCGTGGAGGCCGCCGGGACGGCCGTCTTAAGCGCTTCGGAGACCGTGGCGTTCTTTTGCGGCTTGGAGGCTTTAAGTTCGGCCAGCATCGCGGCGCGCAGGGCCGCGGGGTCGGGCGCGGAGGTTTCATCGAACATTACGAACGAGGGGGTCTGAAGGGAAACCGCCGCCGTGGAAAAATCGGTGAAAGGCACTGCGTAAACCTCGTCGGCCGTGAAAACGGCGGCGGCGGTAGAAGGAATGGGGCCGGTGGCGAGCCATTTTACCCCGAGCGCCCTTGAGAGCGGAAAATAATCGGCCACTAGGCCTCCCGGCAGGCCGACCAGCCCGGCCGGGGTTTCCTTGAGGGTTTTAAGCGCCGCGTCCCTGGCGAGGGTAAGGCGGAGGGCCAGGAAATACTGGTCCGTCCCCATGGGGGCCGTGGAGACTTTGCCGGACCAGGCGACCTGCGGGGAAGACGGGTAATACAGCAGGGGCATCGGCGGGTCCCCGGCCGGGCGCATGGCTATTTCAAGCTGTCCGGAGGCTTCAAGCTTTTCCGCGCGCTTCTCGAGCGCGGCGGGCAGGGGCGGGAGGGCGGCCGTAAGTTTCAGCGCGCCGTCATGCTCCATGGCGGACAGTACTTCTTCCGCTCCGGAGGAGTCGGCCGGAACCCACAGCGCGGCCTGCTGCGCGGCGAGCGGGCCGGAAAACAGAACGGAAAAAAGTGCTGCCTTGAAGAGTTTGTTCATGGGCGTATTATTTAACGGTCAGTACCGAGACCTTGCGGCCGGCTTCCATGTCGGTGTCGGGATTCAGCGGGTCAAGCACCTCCGCCCCGTCGATGCGGCAGATGTATTTGTATCTGCCCGGCGGCAGCGGCAGGAAGGCTTCCCAGGTCCTGGAATCTTTTTTTACCAGCACCAGCGAGTCGGGGTTCCACTTGTTGAAGTCCCCGGCGATCTTTACTTCTTTCGCGCCGGCGATCTTTATGGAGAATTTGGCGAACCGCAGCTCCGGCTGCGGGGGCTCCACCGGCCTTTCGGCGCGGACCCGCGAGGGGGGCAGGATGGCGGTATGCGAGGGTTTTATATTGGCCACGTCCCAGTGGCCGACGAAGTTGAAGTATTTCTTTATCGCGTTGTTAAAGAGCACGCTGGGCACGCTGACCAGCGCGAAGGCCAGCGCGGCGAGAATGAGCAGCAGCGCTTTTCTTTCTATCACCGTTTTTCCTCCGCTTCCAGCCTCGGCCTCAGCCGCGGTTCCGCCCCGAGCTGCGCGGCCAGGGCTTTGAATTTTTCCGTGTCTATTTCCCCGCTTTCCACCGCGGTGACGAAAGTCTCCGGCAGCAGCAGGGAGGCTTCCCTTATGAATTCCTTCACCTTCTCGAAACCGGTAGCGGCCCAGGGGGCCATGGGGCGCATGAGCGCCAGCCACTGCGCCGGGTCCGCGGAGTTAAGGCTGACATGGACCGAGTCTATGAGACCTTTCATTTCGGGGACCACGTTGCGCCCCCAGACCGCGTTAGCCAGGCCGTTGGTGTTAAGCCTGATCCTGAGCGTGCGCGGTAAAGGCTCAGCGCGGCCGTTCTTTATCATGCGCGCGCAGGCGAGCATGGCCTCCAGGCGCATGGTGGGTTCGCCGTAACCGCAGAAGACGAGTTCCCCGAAAGGACCGGACGCCCATTGCTCCTTGGCGAGCGCTATGACATCCGCCGGAGAGGGTTCCGCGCCCGCCAGGTTGAGGTTGCTGCCGCGGTAATCCATTTTCCAGGCGTTCTTGACGCAGAAAACGCAGGCCGTCGGACAGCTGTTGGTCAGGTTCACGTAAAGGCCGTTCTTGTAACGGTAAACAATGCTGGGTTCGGTTTTTTCCATTTTTTATGCGGGAACAGGGCGCGGCTTAATATTGGCGGCTGTGCCGTATATTGCGTTCGTTCGCAATCCCGCTTTCTATTATTCTATCATTTAGGAATGAGGATTTTGATAGCGCTGAACGCCTTTAAAGGAACGCTGACCGCGGGCGCCGCCGGCGCGGCCGCCGCCAGGGCGGTGAGGGCGGTCTGTCCCGGGGCCGCCGTTGAGGTGCTTCCTGTCGCGGACGGCGGGGACGGCCTGCTGCAGGCGCTGCGCCCCTCCCTCGGGGGCAGCGTGATGCGGACACGGGTGGAAGGCCCGCTGGGAGCTGAAGTGACCGCCCGCTGGCTTATGTCGGGGCGGACGGCGGTCATAGAAATGGCCGAAGCCTCGGGGCTGGGGCTTATGGGCGGCGGAAAGCTGAGGCCGCTTGACGCCTCAACGCGGGGGGTCGGACGCCTTATGCGTGAAGCGGTCCTTAAAGGGGCGCGGGAGATAATAGTGGGCCTCGGCGGCAGCGCCTCTAACGACGGAGGCGCCGGCTGCGCGCAGGCTTTCGGTTTCGAGCTGCTGGATGCCGGGGGCAGGCCGGCGGCGCGCGGCGCGCGCGGGCTGGCCGGGCTGGCCGCGATCTTCCCGGGCAGCGCGAAGACCCTGCTCGGGAACGTTAAGGTTACCGGTCTTGCCGATGTTAAGAACCCGCTTTGCGGCAGGCTGGGCTCGGCGCGGGTGTTCGGCCCCCAGAAGGGCGCCGGTCCGCGTGAAGTAAGCTTTATCGGGCGCGCGCTCCGGAATTACGCCCGCGTTGTAAAAAAAGACCTCGGCCTTGATATTTCCTCCCTGCCGGGCGGGGCGGCGGCAGGCGGGCTGGGTGCGGGCCTTGCGGCTTTTTTCGGGGCGGAACTGGACGACGGGGCGGCTTTCGTGCTGAAAAAAACGGGTTTTTATGAAAAACTTGCCGCGGCGGACCTGCTTATAACCGGCGAGGGCCGCTTTGACCGCCAGACCTTTTACGGCAAGGCCCCGGGGGCCGCGCTTGAAGCCGCGGCCAGCCTTGGGAAGCCGGCTATCGTGGTTTGCGGGGAGTCGCTGCTGGAGAACCCGCGGGCGCTGAAGCGGCGGGGGGTGGCGGGGGTGATACAAGCCGGCATGTTCCCTTCTCCGGCAAAGGCGTTAGAGACCGCGGTTAAAAAAGATCTTCCGGCTTTCTTTAGGCTGGTCAGGGGCTGGCGCGAAGGAATGCGGGCAGGAGAGGCCCATTAAGCCGCCCCCGGATTTGAGTTTGTCCTCTTATTTTAATAATATATATGTCTTCATTCGAAAGTGACAAAGCCGGGCCGGCGGCCTGGCGGAAGCTGTTTTCAAAGAGAGGTCTAAATGAGTTCCCACCAGTCTAACCATATTTCTTTCGGTACTGATGGTTTTCGCGGCATCATAGCCAGGGATTTTACCTACGACGTGGTCCGCAAGATAGCCCAGGGCATGGCCGACTATATTTCCCATAAATATATGCGCACCGAGAAACCTACCGTGGCCGTGGGCTACGACAGGCGCTTCATGTCGGATATGTTCGCCCGGACAATGGCGGAGATCCTCGCCGCCAACGGCTACGATGTCACGCTCAGCGCCACGCCGCTCGCCACTCCCGCCGTCAGCCTGCTTACTTCGAAAGGTTACGGGATGGGGGTAGTGGTGACCGCGAGCCATAACAACCACTATTACAACGGCATCAAGGTCAAGCAGAACGGCCGCTCCGCCCCTCCTTCCGTTACGGCCGAGATAGAGAACTATGTGGCCAAGGCGGTGCCGATGAAGCCTTCCGGCGTGCAGGTTCCGGTAAAAGATTTCAGGCCGATATACGTGGAATACCTTAATTCAAAGGTCCCGGCCGCTAAAGTTCAGGCCAAGCTGGCCGGCCCGGTCCTGGTCGATTTTATGTACGGAGTAGGCGCGGAAACCGCCGGGGACATCTTCGGTTCGAAGAACGTCATAAAGATACGGGAAAGGCATGACCCGCTTTTCGGCGGCATTTCCCCGGAGCCGGTGGAAAAGAACCTCCAGGAACTGGTGGCCGCTGTTAAAAAGCACAAGGCGCTGTTCGGCGCGGCGCTGGACGGGGACGCGGACCGGTTCGCCCTGGTCTCGGACAAGGGGCAGTATATGACCCCGTGCCAGACCGCCCCGCTGATGCTGGAATACCTGCTTTCGAAGGACAAATACAAGGGCAAGATAGTCCAGGCCGTGTCCATGGGCTACCTGACCAAGCGCATAGCCCGCGCCGCCGGCCTGCCTTTCGACGAAGTCCCCGTGGGTTTTAAGTATATAGCCGAGAAGATGCTTAACGAGGACGTGACTTTCGGCGTGGAGGAATCCGGCGGCTACGCCTGGAAGGGCAACCTGCCGGAGCGCGACGGCGCCCTGACGGCGCTGTTCGTCATGGAGATGGTGGTCAAGACCGGCAAGACCATCTCCGCGCTGTACGCGGAGATAGAGAAAAAGTACGGCAAGTCCTGCTTCGTCCGCAGGGATTTCAAGATGGATAAGCCCATCCCCAACAAGCACTCTTTCGCGGTCAAGATAAAAAAGAAGCTGCCGAAGCTGCTGCTGGGGCACAAGATCACCGAGACCAATACCATCGACGGCCTGAAGATAGTGCTGGACAACGACTGGTGGGTGCTTATGCGGCCGTCCGGGACCGAACCGCTGCTGCGGACCTACGCGGAGACGGACAGCCAGGAGAGCACGAAGAAGTTCCTCGACCTGGCCTTCAAGTTTGTGGAGCACAAGTAGGCCGGCATAGCGCGCCCCCGGCCGCCGCGGGACTGACGGGAGAGTAAATTTGTATAATCGGGAGATAAACTCAGGAGGGTAATACCATGAACTTCAAAGGCAAGAGATATGTCAGCTCGGAATCCGTGACCGAGGGTCATCCGGACAAGGTTTGCGACCAGATCTCGGACGCGGTCCTTGACGAAATAATGAGGAAAGACCCCGCCGGCCGCGTAGCCTGCGAGACCTTCATCACCCGCGGCATGGTGGTGGTGGGCGGTGAAATAACCACCAAGACCTACGTGGACGTGGACGCTCTTGCCCGCCAGGTCATCAAAGAGATCGGCTACACCCATTCCAAATACGGTTTCAACTACGAAACCTGCGCCGTCATCAACGTTATCGGCCGCCAGTCGCCCGACATCGCCCAGGGCGTGGACACCGGCGGCGCCGGCGACCAGGGCCTGATGGTCGGCTACGCTTCCGACGAGACCCCCGAGCTTATGCCCCTGCCGCTCCAGCTCGCCCAGCGCCTCAGCATGCGCCTCGCCGAGGTGCGCAAAAAAGGTATTCTCCCCTACCTCGGCCCCGACGGCAAGACCCAGGTGACCGTGGAGTACCACGACGGGAAACCGGCCCGCATCGAGACCATCGTCGTATCTTCCCAGCACACCGAGGAGATCCTGGATAAGACCGGTCACCAGATAACCGAGAAGTCCCGCAGGGAAATAATAGAGGCGGTGATCACCCCCGTAGTGGACAAGAGGATGATGGACAAGGACACCAAGGTTTATATAAACCCCACCGGCAAGTTCGTGGTGGGCGGCCCGCAGTCCGACACCGGCGTGACCGGCCGCAAGATCATCGTGGACACCTACGGCGGCGTGGCCCCGCACGGCGGCGGCGCGTTCTCCGGCAAGGATTCCACCAAGGTGGACCGCAGCGCGGCCTACATGGCCCGCTATATCGCCAAGAACATCGTGGCGGCCAGGCTCGCCCGCGAGTGCACCGTGCAGCTGGCCTACGCCATAGGCGTGGCCGAGCCGGTGGGCCTGTACGTGGACACCCACGGCACCGGCGTGATAGCCGACGAGAAGCTTTCCAAGATAGTGCGCTCCGGCTTCGACCTGACGCCCCGCGGCATCATAAAGACGCTTAAACTGCGCGCGCCCATCTTCCGCAGGACCGCCTCCTACGGCCATTTCGGCCGGGCCGGCTTCACGTGGGAAAAGACCGACGCGGCGGCCATGCTCAGAAAGAAAGCGGCCGGCGCGCCCAAGAACGAGTGCGCCTGCTGCTGCTGAAGACCGCCGGAGGCCCTGGCCCGGGGTTCCGCCCGGGCAGGGCCCTGACGGTAGGTTCGGACGGTCGGGGGGCTGTTCGGCCCGGTAGTCCACAGGGGGAAAAATGAGAGTACTTCTGGTTGAAGACAATGCGCTGACGCGGTATACCATCAAGTCGCTGCTGGAGAAACTCGGCCACGAAGTGGTGGCTGAAGCGGAGGACGGGCAGGGCGCGGTGAAATATTTCGGGGAGTTCAAGCCCGACGTGGTCTTTCTGGACCTTATATTGCCCGGCAAGTCCGGCGTCGAGATACTCGAGGACCTCCTGGCGCTCGACCCCGCGGTGCGGGTGGTCATCCTGACCGCCGTGGAACAGGACGAGATAGACCGCCGCCTCAAGGACAAGGGCGTGAGCGCCATACTGCGCAAACCGTTCTCGTTCGACGATTTTAAAACCCTTATGAAAAACCTGGTAAAAGCCTGATATGGACGCTAAAGCCAGCCAGACCCTGGAACGTATAGCCTTGGCAAGCCTTGAGAAATGCGTGTCGAAGCTCTCGCGGATTTCGGCCGGGAAGTGGAGCGTAGCCGCCGCGAAGGTTTCCATGCGCAGTATGGAAGAGGTCATCAAGGAACACTCTTCCGGTACCCGCGGCACCGGGGCGGCCGTCTACTTCGAGGTGCGCGGCGAATACCCGTTCACCTCCATGGTGGTGTTCCGCCCGGACGACATAGAGACGCTCTCGCGCGGCTTCCTGGGTTTTTCTTTCTCTAAGCTGCCCAGCCTGAACCAGGCCCAGGAGCTTCTGCTCTCGGAACTGGGCAATATCATAGTGAACGCGCTCATCAGCTCCCTTTCCAACGTCCTTAAGAAAGGCTTCCTGCCTACCGCGCCGAAATGCGTGCAGGGTGAGCCCCGTTTCCTGCTGGAGGCGCTTTGGGATTCGCTGGGCCCGGGCAAGCACAGCCTTGTAACGGTCGGCCTTGACCTTCAGTGCGACGGCAAGGTCACCCGCAGCGAAGTTCTGGCCATCATTCCGAAGAGCATGGAAGCGGCCCTTGGCGCCGCCCTTTGACCGGAGTATATTCCTTTGAACGGAGAACAATGAATATGAGGATCAACCTCGCAACCCGCCTGCTCGTCTGCGCTCTTTTTATTTTGGCCGCCGCGGCCCCGGTTTTCTCCCAGGTGGAGATAGCAGGGGTTAACTGGGAGATCTCCAAACTGGCCGGGAAGAACCGCCTGCCGTTCGCCCCCGTCACGGAACTGCGGGCTTCCCCGGACGTTAAGTTTTCCGACAGTCTGCGCGCCATCGTCACGCTGAAGAACCCGTCGGTCAAAACGGTGGAGGGGCTGGTGCTGCGCTACGCGCTGCGGCTGCGCCTGCTCAGGAAGGGCGACGCGCCGGAGAAAGCTTTCTGGGGCGTGCCGTTCTTCGTGGAAGAGGTCCGCGTCTCCAAGATAAATCCGTCCTCCGAAAGGCAGGCCAAGTTCCTGCGCCTGGAACTGCAGCCCCAGCTGGGCAGGCTCAGGAACAGCGGCTTCGAGCCCACGGCCCTGAAAATGGAAGTTATGCTCAGCCCGCGCCAGGGCGACGAGCCCGCGTCCATAATCCGCGAATCAGTCATCGATATCCTCAACCCGTAAACTGCGGAGCCCTACAATGCTTGATATTAATCTCATCAGGACCGACGCCGAAAAAGTCAGGCGCGCCCTGCTCAAAAGGCTTGACTCGGTGGACCTGGAGCCGGTGCTCGCGCTGGACCGCAAAAGGCGGGAGATCATCGTGGAGGCCGACGGCCTTAAGATGAGGAAGAACGCCGCCTCGGCCGGAGTGAAAAAGCTCGACGCGGCCGCGCAGCAGGCCGTCTTCGCGGAGATGAAAGAGCTCTCCGCCAGGGTGAAAGCCCTCGACACGGAAGCCGCCGCGGTAGAGGCGGAGCTGGCCGGGCTGATGACCGAACTCCCCAACATGCCGGCCGACGACGTGGCCGCCGGCGGCAAGGAGAACAACTCCGTCCTGCGCGAATGGGGCAAAAAGCCGGAATTCGGCTTCGAGGCGAAAGGGCACCTCGAGATCTGTAAAGACCTCGTCCTGGTGGACTACGAACGCGGCGCCAAGCTGGGCGGCAACGGCTTCTGGGTTTACCGCGACCTGGGCGCGCGCCTTGAATGGGCGCTGATGAACCTTTTTGTCGAGACGCACCTGGCCAACGGCTATTCCTTCACGCTGCCGCCGCACATACTTAATTACGAGTGCGGCTACACCGCCGGACAGTTCCCCAAGTTCAAGGACGACGTGTTCCTGCTCTCCGGCCCCGGCGAGAAGCCGCAGTTCCTCCTGCCTACGGCCGAAACCGCGCTTATCAGCCTGCACCGCGACGAGGTGCTGAAGGAGGACGAGCTGCCCAGGAAATATTTCGCCTACACTCCCTGTTACCGCAAGGAGGCCGGCGGCTACGGCGCCAATGAACGCGGCATGATACGCGGCCACCAGTTCAACAAGGTCGAACTGATACAGTTCGCCAAACCCGAAGGCTCACAGGCCGCTTTCGACGAGATGGTCGGCCACGTGGAGGCCGTCATGCAGCGGCTGGGGCTGCATTACCGGCTGGTAAAGCTGGCCGCGAAGGACTGCAGCGCCTCCATGGCCAGGACCTATGATATCGAGGTGTGGATCCCCAGTATGAAAGGCTACAAGGAGGTCAGTTCCGTCTCCAACGCGCACGACTACCAGGCGCGGCGCGGGAATATGCGCTTTAAACGCGCCGATACGGGCAAAAACGAGTTTCTGCATACGCTTAACGGCTCCTGCCTGGCCACGAGCAGGCTGTTCCCCGCCATACTCGAGCAGTTCCAGCAGGAGGACGGTTCCGTTACGGTGCCCGAGGCCCTGCGCAAATATCTGGGAGCCGATAAAATATCGTTATGAGGAAATTAATGCTCGCCGCGGCCTTGGCGGTCTGTTCCTCGGCGGCGCTTGCCTCAACCCCTAAAAGCGAGCCCATGCCCGAGGACCTGCGCGAGCTTTCCAAGAAGGGAATAGACGCCATCTACGCCGTAGATATCCCCGGCGCGAAGAAATATTTCCAGGAGGCGCTGGCCAAATATCCCGATAATCCGTACCCTAATTTCGGTATGGCCATGGCTACCTGGGCTACTTTGGAATATCTTGAGGACGAATCAGACCCGGTACTGGCCAAGGCTTACGCCGAACAGACGGACCATGCCGTGGATATCGCCCAGGCCTGGGTAAAGAAACATCCCGGCGACGCCAACGCTTACCTGTGCATGGGCGGCATTTACGGCCTGCGCGCGAGGCTCGCCGTGCAGCAGCACCGCTGGCTGAAGGCCTACTTCGACGGCAAGAAGGCTATCGCGAGTACCCGCCGCTCGCTTAAGATAGACCCCGGGCTTTACGACGCCTACCTCGGGCTCGGGATGTACGAGTATTATACCGGCACGCTGCCGGGGGTGGTAAAGCTCCTGGCTTCCATCCTTGTCCGCGGCGACGCAGTGAAGGGGCTGGAGTACCTGAATATCTGCAGGGAAAAGGGTTATTTCAACGCCCTCGGCGCCAAGCTCCTGCTTATAGAGATCTACACGCAGACCGGCAGCAAGTACGCCAACCCGGACCTTGCGTTAAAATGGTCGAGGGAACTGCGCGAACAGTTCCCCTCGCACCCGCAGATGCATTTTGTGGAGATAGTCTCCCTGTTCGAGGACGGGAAATACGGGGAATGCCGGAAGGAAGCCCTGGACTATCTAAAGGCCGTCAACGACGGCAAGCCGAACTACCGCAAGCGCTACCTGCCGCGCGTGCTGACCGCGATAGGCACCACTTACCTGGTGGAGAAAAAATACGACGAGGCGGCCGATTATTTCGCCAGGGCCGCGGCCACGCTGAAAGACGACCCCGCCGCGCACCCGGCGCGCTGGGGCGTATGGGCCATAGTGCGGCTCGGCAACGTTTATGACCTGAAGGGCGCGCGCGACAAAGCGGTCGGCTTTTACAAGGAAGCCAGGTCTTATAAGGACGAGTGGGGTTTTTCGGATTCTATT
The DNA here is from genome assembly GCA_021845705.1 of bacterium. Lineage (GTDB taxonomy): Bacteria > Elusimicrobiota > Elusimicrobia > Elusimicrobiales > UBA9959 > UBA9959. The sequence goes on along the minus strand of JAJZVJ010000012.1, from coordinate 1,077 downwards.
TCCGATTACCTTAAGAAGCCTTTTCTGGAAGCGGACCTGCCGGGTTCCCTGCCCCCGCCCTGATGGAACTGCCGGCCATAATTTTCCTGCTGCTCGCCGTCCTCGGCTGGGGGCTCGGCGCGTTCTTTGATAAAGTAAGCCTCAGGCATATGGACCCGTCAGGGGCGTTCTATGTGCGCTCGCTGTTCCTGATAGCCCTATTCACCCCGCTGGTGCTCTGGAAGTACCAGCAGACCAGACAGTCGCTGCTGGGCTCCGACAAGATGGGGCCGATCTGCGTCATGCTCAGCGTTATAGTGTCCATGGGCGGTGTGTTCTTTTATCTCAAAGCCCTTTCGGGAGGAGAGGCCACCAAAATAGTCCCGCTCGCTTCCACCTATCCCTTTGTCACCTTCGTGCTTGCGCTCCTGTTCCTGGGCGAGAGCTTTACGCTGAACAAGTTCATAGGGACAATGCTCCTGTCTGGCGGTATATACTTCATTTCGAAATAAGGGGTTGGCGGGCGAATTGCGGTGGACCGCAACTCCGGGGGACTTCTTCTTCTCCCGGACTCCCGACAAGCACTGTCCCGCTTCGCTCGGCCCCGGATTCCCTCTCCGTTCACCCTTATGACCATTGAAAAATTCGAGGAACTCGCCGCAAAGGCTATAAAGGGGCTGCCCGGGGAATTCCGCGGGCGGCTGGATAATGTGGTCGTGATAGTTAAGCCCGCCCCGGATAAGGCGCAGGAGAGGCGGTTCGGCCGCGGGCTGCTCGGTCTTTATGAGGGGATCCCGCTTACGGACCGCGGGCAGGCCTACAGCGGGGCGATGCCCGACAAGATCACGCTGTTCAAGAACAATATAGAGTCTTTGTGCCGCGACGAGGAGGAAGTGGAGCAGCGGGTCCGCCGTACCATGATCCACGAGATAGCCCACCATTTCGGCATCAGCGACGAGGAATTGATTAAACTGAAGTTCCCCCCAGTAGTCCAAGTGATATCTACTGAAAAATCCAGCATAATTTTCCAAATCCATATTCGCCGTTCTGCCTACACCACGATTTTCTCCAGTAAACTATACGCCCGCTGCTGCTCGG
>JAJZVJ010000372.1 GCA_021845705.1 bacterium | reverse complement strand
GGTGCCCTGCTTAATAATGACCGCTACGGCGATTATAGGCAGGAGGGAGGCGATGCCCAGGAACTTCCCCTTGCTCATTTTAAGCTTGTCGCCCAGAAAGAAATACGCGTAAAAAACGGCGAAGATGAAAGAGGAGATGCCGAAACCGAGCCACGCGCCTTTTGTTTCGGTGGCGTAAAGACAGAGCAGGTCCATGAATATCAGCGGAAGCAGGAAGATGGAGCGGCGCTTCATGTACTGCGTCACTATTATGGGCAGTATAAGCACCAGGAAGTTGCCGAAGAAGTTGGGGTTGCCGTAGGTAGAGAAAACACGCGGCCCGAAAGCCCAGCGCCACACGAACGGGTCAAGCCCCGGGCCCATATCCTTAGGCGGAAAAAACCGCGTATCCAGGAACTGCACTACGCCGTAGAGTATGGCGATATAGGCGGTAACCAGCAGCATCTTGGTGAGCTTGTCAATGGCTTCGGAAGTAAACTCCCTTATGACAATAAGCGTCACCGACATATACAGGATATAGCGCACGAAGTCGTCCACGCTGGGGCCCTTGTACGGCGCGTTCAGGAACGAGATTATGACGTAGAGCAGGTAGGCGAAGAACGGCGCCAGGAAAATAAAGTCTTCCCGGCGGAAAGCGCGGCGGCCTTCCAGCAGCAGCAGGGAAACCCACATGCCGAGCAGGCCTATGCCGCCCATCTGCAGCAGCGTTATCTTGACCTGGGCGGAATCGTAGGTGCGCAGGTAGAAGGTGTCGGAAATGAGCAGGTAGAGCATCGGCAGCCACCACCAGATGGCCTTGCGGGCGAAGCTTACCCCCGGAGCGAAATTTATGCCTTCTAATTCGTTGACCGGAAGATTTGTTTTTTTTGCCATGGTTGATGTAGGAAGAGCGGGAGGAACCGAACTGCGGCAAAAACCGTGCCGACCCCTGTTAAATAAAATTTCAGCCGAGGATGGGACTTGAACCCACAACCTGTCGCTTACGAAGCGAACGCTCTACCAGTTGAGCTACCTCGGCAACTTAGATATCTTAATAAATAAAAAGAGAGAATAAAAGGGCGGGCGGCATTTGCGGCCAGTCCAGGCCGTGCTCATGCCCGGCTGAAAAACGCTTTAAGTTCGGGCAGGCTTTTCACCAGCCGGCAGCGGGGGATGGAGCGCAGGAACTTGCCGCCGTAACGCTTGGTCTTTATCCTCGGGTCAAGCACGACTACCGCGCCGAAATCCGTTTTACCTCGTATAAGCCTCCCGAAGCCCTGCCGGAATTTCACCACGGCTTTAGGCAGTGAATATTCGTTAAAGACGTTCATCCCCCTTGCGCTCATCCATTCCTGCCGCGCTTCCTCCAGCGGCGTGTCGGGGGCGGCGAAAGGCAGCCGGACGATAACGACGCAGGCCAGCGCCTGTCCCGCAACGTCTATTCCCTGCCAGAAGGTGTCGGTCCCGAAAAGTATGCCGTTGCCTGCGCGTTTAAAATCGGCGAGCAGGTGCTGCGGCAGCTTATCCCCCTGCCTGAACATAGGGCGCCCCGGGAACTTGCCGGCCAGCGCGCTGTAAACCTTCGCAAGCAACTGCCAGCTGGTGAACAGGAGGAAAACCCCCCCCTCCACGGCGCCGGGGATCCTGGCGCATTCTTTGATAACGGCGGCCTCGTACGCCCCTGTATCCTGCGGGTCGGGTATCCCGGGCGGCACAAAGACAACGGCCTGGTTCTCATAATCGAAAGGAGAATCCAGCAGGAGTTCGGCGGGGTTATCAAGCCCGAGCCGGGCCTTTATCATTCCAAAAGAGGCGTCCACGGCCAGCGTGGCCGAAGTAAGGACCACCGGGTAGCCCCCGTTAAAAAGCTCCCTGCGCAGTTCGCCCGCCACATCCACCGGGGCGCGGTGTATGGAGACGGAGGGATTCCTTTTCGAATACGAAACCTCCGCCCAGTACGCGTGTTCCGCGCTTTTGCACTGGAGGAAAACGTTCACATGCTCCGCCAGGGCGAGGCACCTTTTTAAATATCCTTTTATCTCCGCTTCTTCCAGGTCGGACTGGCTGTAACCTATGGCCTGTGACAGCAGCACGGTGAGAGCCAGGAGAGGTTCGGCAAGGGTATCGGGAACAATGGCGGGCCCGCGCAGGCGCCTGGCTTTGGCCGGGACCTTCCCGTCGAAAGAGCCGAACCCGAGCCTACCTGTCAGCTCCTGGAAAAAGTCGCGCGCGGCGAAATTAGCTTCTCCTACCGCCTGCCGCATGTCGGCCAGCCAGTTGGCCGGCGGGTTCTTAATTCTCCTGGCCAGCCCCCGCCCCGATCTGGGATTATAAATATCGTCGACAAGGCGCTTTACCTGCCGGTCCGAAACCGAAAAGCCCATAAAAGCCGAGGCGACATCTTCCAGGTTGTGCGCCTCGTCGAAGATGACCGCGTCGAAGGCCGGCACAGGAAGGCCGGCAAAGAAAAGGTGCTGATTTACCACCATTATGTCCGCGTGCCTGGCCAGGGCTATGTCCCGGCGGTAAAGGCAGGCCTCCCTGCGCCGGCATCTCCTGCCCAGGCAGATATCCGGGTCCCGGCAGACTTCCTCCCAGACCCGCTGGGCCACCTTCAGGGGTATCTCGGAGCGGCAGCCGCTGGCTCCGGTCTTCGCCCATTCGCGCAGTTCCGCGGCCGAGGCCTGCTCCTCGGAGCTGTCAAAAAGGTCGCTCTGGTGCGCGCCCGACCTCTCAAGCCTGGAAAGACATAAATAATTCGCGGACCCCATCAGGAGAAAATAGTTGAGTTCGAGCCCCTGCTCCGCCAGGATTGCCTTAACTACGGGAAGATCTTTTTTTACCAGCTGCTCCTGCAGAGCTTTTGTATGCGTGGCCACCACTATTTTCTTCTTTGCGCGGGCGGCCCAAAGAGCCGAGGGCAGCAGGTAGGCCAGGGATTTGCCTACCCCGGTGCCCGCCTCCACTACAAGGTGGCGCTTATCGCCGATAGCTTTATAGACCGCCGCCGCCATCTTTTCCTGCTGTTTCCGCGGCTCAAAGTTCTTTATAGCCCGCGCGACGGCCCCTCCGGGGGCAAAGTAGGAGGCCGGGGCCGCTGGGTCTGTTTCTGGCTGGGCGTTTTCCCTTGTGG
>JAJZVJ010000371.1 GCA_021845705.1 bacterium | reverse complement strand
CCAGTCCGGCGCCAACCAGGGCGCGGCAAGCCCGCTTGTAACTTTTTATATAGATAAAACCAACCCCAACTCCACTATAACGTTCCCCGCGTCCCAGCCGCAGAAAACCGTGGCGGCCATTACCGGCACGGCCTGGGATAACAGGAAGATGTACACCGCCGACCCCGCGCAGGCGGCGGAGGTAAGGATATACAGGATAGTGGGAGGCGTGTACTGGAACGCCGTTACCAGCCAGTTCGAGACCGCCTCCGACCCTGAACTTTACTGGTCCACGGCCGCCTTCGCCTACGCGCCCAGCCAGTCCAGCGGAACTTTTACTTTCAACACCGCCGCTTTCCCCTGGAGCTCGGGTTACACCTACCGCGTGGAATCAAGGGCCAGGGATTACGTGGGCAATTACGACTCGCTGTATTCCACCGTTACGTTCAAGTTCGATAACACCGAGCCGCAGTCCACCGTGGTCTCTCCGTCCAGCGGCTCCTATCTCACGAGCCTCGCCACCACCGCGATAAACGGCTCCTTCCTGGATCCGAGCGCGGGTTCCGGGGTGAACCAGATAAAACTTTACGTGCAGGACCTGAACTTAGGCGCCACCTACTGGAGCGGCGTGGGCTGGACCGATGTGGACGCGGACAAATGGATGACGATGAACCTCGGCGCCGGAGTCTGGCAGTGGAATACGCTTTACGACCCGCCCGCCTGGACCGACGGCCACCGTTACAGGATAGTGACCAAAGCCTATGACCTGGCCACAAACGTAGAGGGCGCCGGCGCGGGCAACCTGGGCCTGGGGAGGGACGCCGAGTTCGTTTACGATATTTCAAAACCCACCGCCACGGTAACCTATCCTTACGATAACGGCTATATCAGCCAGGCCGGGAATATAACAGGCACGGCTTACGACCCGCCGAACGGGAAAGTAAGCGAGGTGTATGTAAGAATAAAGCAGCTCACGGGCCCGAAACCCGGCCATTACTGGCGGATCTCCGATTCAAGCTGGACGGTGCAGAGCGCGCCCGAGGTCTGGAACGCGGTTACCTCCTCCGGCACCTTAAGCCCCGGCGCCACCTGGTGGCAGTCAGCCACGCTGCCCTGGCAGTCGGGTGAGATTTATGAAATGAACGCGTACGCAAAAGACAAGGCGGGCTGGACCCAGGTCGTTTACAGCACGGCAACAAATATTAAAGCCGATTTTACCGCGCCGACCTCCACAATAACCTATCCGGCGCAGGGCGACGTCCTGCAGGTGGACGTGAATGTTATTTCCGGTTCCGCCTCGGATACCGCGCCCGGGCAGCTGGACAAGGTGCGTGTTTCCTATAAATGCGCCTCCGGCATCTGCGTCGGCAAATGGTGGGACGCCTCCGCCCAGTCATGGACTTCCGCTTCCGAACTGTTCTACGACGCCACCCTCCTTTCCGGCAACAGATGGGAGGCCACGGGGGCCTCCACGCCGACCTGGGTTACTTCCGCGTCCGGCATACAGTATGAGGTGTTCGCCAAGGGCGTGGACCAGGCCGGCAACGAGGTGGTAAAACCGGGCGCTCCCGCGGCGAACTCGTCCTATATCCAATTTACCCTTAAAACGCCGGTTCCTATTTCGGGGATAGTCGCGCCGGACAACAACATCCCGCACTGGAGAACGGTTCCCTTGCCAGTCATATCCGGCACGGCGGTACTCTCGTCCACGGTGCAGGTGCGGGTGGTGGATTTCGGCCCCGACCTCGCCGAAGGCCAGGGGAATGACGACCTGGTCTGGAACGGCGGGGCCTGGGTTTCCACAAGTTCGTTTACGGGCTATGTGGGCGTGGACAGTTATAACGCCCCCAACTGGCAATGGCAGATAGCCTCGGGCCAGTGGAACGCGAACAGATGGTACCGCGTGATATCAAAGGCGGTTAATGGCACGGTGGAAGAAGTCCCGGGCGCGGGCAACGTGTTCTTTATGGATTCGATCGCGCCGGCGGCCGCCGTAACCCAGCCGGACAGAAGTTATGTAACCGCGCTGGGCACCATGGAAGGGAACGTTTCCGACACCGCGCCCGGCATACTGCAAAGCGCCTATTTCAGGGTAAAACGCCAGGGCGTGGCGGAATACTGGAACTGGCAGGCCTCCACTTTCACCGCTTTAAGCGGGCAATACACGGACCTTCCCGCCGTGATAGCGGGTTCCCTGGCGTCCTATACCACCGATTATTTCAGCGGCGGGGGAGCCTGGGAGGTTAATAAAGGCTATATCGCCCAGCTTTTCGCGGCGGACAAGGCGGGCAATCAGACCCAGGCGGCGGATACCAGCTTTACCATAGACCGCTCCAGCCCGGTGACGCGGATACTTATCCCGCTTGACGCCGATAAGAGCGGCGTGCGTTCTCTGCCGTCCGTTTCCGGCACCGCTTATGACAACTGGCTGAACAAGAAGATACAGGTCGCCATCCGCAAATACGCCCCCACCCAGACCTGGTACGACGGCTCGGCTTTCACGCTTACCCAGACCAACCCGAACTGGATAGACGTAAACGGGACGAACGGCTTTCTGTCGCCGAACGCCACTTTCTGGACCTATTCTCCGGCGGGGTTTGACGGGGATTTCGCCTCCGGTTACAACTATCTGATCCAGGTGCGGGCGCAGGACGTAGCCGCGAATACGCAGGATCTTTTAAGCGTTGATGTTTCCTCCATGGTGGTGAAAATAGACAAAGATCCGCCTTCTTCGGTTATATCGAGGCCCCTTAACGACGCGGACGGGGTGAGCGGCCGCTACCAGCCGGGCGTTATAGGCCAGACGGGCAATTCCACGCAGCTGTCCGGCACCGCCTCGGACGCTCCCGCCGGGCTTAATTCCGGGGTGAAAGCCATGCAGATAAGGCTGGGGTATCTTTCCGCCGGGGTCACCTACTACTGGAACGGCGGTTCTTTCGTGAATATTTCCTCCGAGACGGCCTGGCAGAACGTCTCGCTTTCGGGCTCCGGCCCGGTCTGGAACTGGGACTACATGACGGACCTGGTCTGGCCCGCCGGCGATACCGAGTATACGCTTGAAGTGAAAGCGGTAGACGCTTCCGCGCTTTCCGACGACACCGGCCCGGGGAATACGGAAGCCTGGCCCTACTAC
>JAJZVJ010000370.1 GCA_021845705.1 bacterium | reverse complement strand
CTTAATTAGGGCGGGGGCAGTTAAGGCGGGCCAGGGCCAGGGGCCGCGGCCATCTCGAGGCAAGCGGCTACTGGCCCTGGCCTCTCCATATGTTCTTTGCTGTTCTCCCCCGCCCCACGGGGGCGACATAACATTAACAGAAAAGCCCGCCAGGGCGAGCGAACAGCGAGCCTGGGCGGGTTTTTAATAAACCAAGGTGCCCCCGTTTAAATTCTTTCCCCCGGTGGCCCTAGTCAGAAGAAAGTTTCACACAAAAGCCGTAGAGGTTTTGCCCAGGCTTTTTGTTTGATATAGTTTAACAAGAGATAGGACCTGGATTTCGACTACAAACTCTGTTGCAATTGTAGGGAACATAAGCGCGGTTATCGTCATTTCCCCCCGTTTTTTTCCCTTCCCCCGGGCACGTTTTGGCGAAGGCGGATCTATGCTGTCGTACTGGTCGAGCCCTCTGGGCCTGCCGTATCAAGCCCTATGCGCCTCAGACGGCCGCCAGCGGGTTAAGCTGGCAGTCTTCGTCCGGCGGGCCGCGTTTGGCCGCGTATTGCGGCAAAGCCGGGGCAGGCCTGTATACAGGAAAATCAGTCGATAGCCCGAAGTGAGTTAAGAGCCGCACCAGTTCAGCGTCGTCGAAAATTGCCGCTACGGGCTTGAGTTCGATACCGCAGTTGGGACAGATAAGCGGGAAAACCTCAAAAACTCGCGCCAGGCAGGCCGCCCAGGAACTGCCACGCTTCCGCTCACGCTAGCTGAGTTGGGAAAGGACCGCTTTTTCAAGGGGTTCGGGGGGGTCGAGGTGCAGCCTGGCGCGCATGGTCTCGAATAAAAAATCAGCGGAACCATAGGGCCGCCGGTCGTCGAGCTTTAACAGCACCATTTCGCGAAACAGCTCCAGCAGCGAAGCGCCGTTGGCGCATAGGTACTCGTCCAGCTCCAGCAGGTCCAGGAAGGGCTGCCGCGCCCCCGTTTTTTCGCGCCGGGCACTGGCGCGGGACAGCCAGCTATCGAAAGACCCGCGCGCGGCCGGCACCTCCCGCGAAACATACCCGCTGTAAAAATAATTATTCAGCGCCTCGCCCAGCAGCCTGGCCGCGTAAGCCGGGCAGCCGGGCGCCGGGTAAAGCACCGATTTTTCCCGCGCCTCCGGCACCGGGCTGGTATAAAAATGCATCAGCTCATGCGCCAGCCCTTCGTACAGGTACTGGGCGTAAGACGAGAAACCGAAGTAACTCCGCAGGTACTCCGCGTCGGCCGGCGCGTAACAGGCTATGCCGTTCAGCACGTTCTCGCCGGTGGCGAAGGTGCGCCCGCCGGACAGGGCCGAAAAATCGGCCGGGGCCTGCAGCACCAGGAAATTTATCTCGCCGGCGCGCTGATAGGGCGCCAGGGAGTCCTCAAGCCAGCCCATGTAGCCGTCGAAAAAATCGAAGAGCGCCTGTTCCGGCACCGGCAGCGAAACGCCGTGCTGTTTCAGCACGCGGGATTTTACCTCCTGCGCCCGCCCACGCCAGGTATGCTCCGCCGGCGCCTCGCCGGGGGCGCAATAGCAGAAGAACGCGGACAATTTGTCGCCGTGCATCCCGCCCGGTGCCAGGCTTGAAAACTCGGCCCAGCCCGCCGGCAGCCCGGCCAGCCGGAACTCCGCCGTGCAGGCCTCCCGCGGCGCCGGCAGCAGCCCTGTGCCGAAGAACACTTCGTTCGCGTTCAGGAAAGGGTACACCAGGTCCGTATCTTTACCCGAACCGAGACAGACCCGGTGCCGCACCTCGACGTCGTACCGGATAACGAAAGAAGCCCCCGTCACGCTGACCAGGTCCCCCTCTACGCGACTTTCCCCGCCCGTCACCACCCAGTTCGAAACCGATACCCCGTCCCCCGCCGCCAAAGCCGCGAGCGTAAACCCATGCTCTCCCGCCCCCGCCCGCACCTCCGCCCGCACGGCCAGGCTGCCTTGCGCGTAGTCCTTAAGGTCGACGCTGATAGCGAGACGCATAATTCCAGTACGCTCCATACCACTATTCTACACTCCCCCCCGCAAAAAAACAAAACCGCCAGGCCCCCCTCGGCGGTTTTGCATCAAACGTCACGAGTAAAAGCCTGACTGCATTTTCCCTACGCTTCCTTTTACTATTTGTGATAGAATGGGCCTTGGGAAGGGAAAATATTTAAAGGTACAGGAGGAGTTATGGAACAAAGAGAACTGGGGCGGTCGGAACTTAAAGTTTCGGCCATCGGGCTGGGTTGCATGGGGATGTCGGAATTCTACGGGCCCTCCAACGACGCCGAATCCGTAAAGACCATCCACCGGGCCATAGATCTGGGTATTAATTTTTCACGGCCGACATGTACGGTCCCTTCGTCAACGAGGAACTGGTAGGCAGGGCGCTGAAGCCCTACCGTTCAAAGGTGGTCCTGGCCACGAAATTCGGCAATGTACGCGGGCCTAAAGGCGAGCGCCTGGGCATTAACGGCAAGCCGGAGTACGTGCGGCAGGCCTGCGAGGCCAGCCTTAAGCGCCTGGGCGTGGAGACCATAGACCTTTATTACCAGCACCGCGTAGACCCCGCCACGCCCATAGAGGACACAGTAGGCGAGATGTCCCGGTTGGTGGAGGAGGGCAAGGTCCGTTTCCTGGGCCTGTCCGAAGCCGCGCCGCAGACCATCCGCCGAGCGCATAAGGTGCACAAGATCGCCGCGCTGCAGACCGAGTATTCCCTCTGGACCCGCGACCTCGAGGCGGAGATCCTGCCCGTGATCCGCGAACTCGGCATAGGCCTTGTGCCGTACAGCCCGCTGGGCCGCGGCTTCCTCACCGGCAAGATAAGGTCAGCCGACGCGCTGACCAAGACGGATTTCAGGCTTATGACCCCGCGCTTCCAGGGCGAGAACCTGCAAAAGAACCTTAAGATCGCGGCCAGGCTGGAGGAAATAGCGGCGCGCAAAGGGTGCACCACCGCCCAGTTGGCGCTGGCCTGGGTGCTGGCCCGCGGCAGGGACATAGCCCCCATCCCCGGCACCAGGCACGTTAAATACCTGGAAGACAACGCCGCCGCCGTAAAAGTAGCCCTGTCGGAAGAAGACATGAAGGCCCTGGACAAAGCCGCCCCCCCGGGCGCCGC
>JAJZVJ010000369.1 GCA_021845705.1 bacterium | reverse complement strand
CGCGTCCTGCGCGGACCCTGCGGCCGCTTGAACGCGGCCGGACGCTCCTAAAACGGTTTGAACAGCCTGCCGATTTAGTTGTACACTCATAATTCCCGGAGCTGACTCATATGGATTACACTGACCCGAAACAAAAGACCGGCGGCCCCGGCCCGCTGCTGCTGCTGATACTGGGGCTCCTCCTGACCGCCGCGATCGTATTCGGTATAAAGTACCTGGTGGGGGAGGACGCCGGAGTTTCGTCGGCGGGGCCAGCCGGGCAGAAAACCATCTTCGATGAAAAAGGACCTGGTACCGTGCCGGGCTACAATCCCGCGGCGAGGTCGGAAATAACCAGCGGGAATTCCCTCGAGCTCTTCAAGGAAGCGAACGCCGGCTACGCCGGGGAAGGGTCCTCCTCCGCGGCGGCGGCGGTAACAGCGCCCCCGGAAGCCGCAAAAACCGCGGCGGCGCCGGCCGCGGCAAAAAGCCCCGCGGTCAAAAGCGCGAAAAGGACCGCGCGGAAAACAGTTATCCCGCGCATGCACGAAGTCAAAGCCTTCGGGACCGCCGCTCCGGCCAGGCAGCAAACGCCCGCCGGGAACGCCACGATGCCGGATATTTCTGAAATAATGAAACAGGCGCAGCAGCAGGGAAAATGAATTACCGCGGGGGGAGAAGGCGGGCCGCGGGGTCCGCCTTATTTATTTTGCCGGCCCGGGCCGGGTGAAGGAAACCTTGATCCTGGCGCCGGGTCTTAGCTTGTGGGCCCGGGCCGTCCCGGCGGGAAGTTCCAGCACGCAGGCGGCAGGCGCGGTAGCGCGCGCGACCTCGCTCTCGGGCAGGCCTTTCCTTGAACGCGGCACGCGGTGAAAGACCCTGAGAACCTTCATCTTGCCGTCCAGAAAAACCATATCCAGGTCCACATAGGTATTCTTCATCCAGAAGGATTTGACGTCCAGCCCGCTGAAAACGAACAGCATCCCGTAATCCGCGGGCAGTTCTTCGCGGAACATCAGCCCCTTCTCCTGTGCCTCCGGGGTGAGCGCCAGGTCCGCACGCACCTTGAACCCGTCGGGCAGGGCGAGCAGCGCCGACGAAACCCCCTTGGGAACGCGCAGCGCCCCTGCGGCGCCGCAGAGCAGCAGGGCGGCAAAGACTATAAGGAACGTCTTATTTCTTTTCATAGGTCGTGACGGCGGCCCGGGTGGAGACCTGAACCTCCGCGGCCTCCGGCGGCGGGGAGGACAGGAGAAAAAGCGGCAGCCTCAGGTCCGCCGCCGCCTTCAAGGCGCCGGCTTCACTGAAAATAGCCATGGCGTCTGAATCGTGCTTTTTCGCCAGGCCGCCGAACCCGCCGGCCTTGGGCAGCTCTTCGGCGAGCTTTTTAAAAGGGACCGAAGTCTTCTCGGAAAGGAGCAGCACGGCGGCAAGTTCCTGGCGGTAAATACCGCCGCGCAGATAGCGGAAGATCTCCTGCTCCGGGTTGGTGGACTGGAACACGGCGGAAAGGGTGGAGCTGCTTACCTCGGAGCTGAGCGCCCACGCGAAAGCGTCCTCCCCCTGCGTGTCTATTTTGGCGGAATCCGTCCTGGAAAAAGCGTCCGGCCCGACTTCGGCGCCAAGAAACACCTGGGACGCCGCCGGAAGACAGGCGGCTGCCAGGAGCCAGAACACGATAAATGAACGCATACGGATCAGCGCCTTGGAGGCCATTTGGAGGAACCTTGCTGTTAGCGGCAAAAAAGCACAGTATTCACAAGATCGGTTCCGGAACTATGCCGCCTTTTTGTGCCTCCGGCGGACAGTTCTATAACGACGTCGTTACCAGCGTCTCGGTGGAGAGGACCCCGGGGATAGAGCGGATCTCCTGCACTACTATGTTCGACAGCGCCGGCAGGTCGTCGGTCTCCATATCCAGCACCAGGTCCCAGCGGCCGAACACCGCCGACATGTGGACCACGCTTTTGAGCGACTTCAGCTTGCCGAGGGTCTGTTTTTCCTTGCCCGGCATTAATTTTACAAGTACAAGTCCAGTTACCATAGTTGTTTCCTCAAGGTCAGGCCGCATCCGGCCGTATTTTCTTCCCGACACTTTATTATACTACCGGGACATTCAGTATTCAAGGCTTCAGCGCGCCGTACGCCCGCAAGCCGATAGCGGCAGGCGGGGAAATTGTCTATAATTGTGGTATGCGCGCCCTTATACAGCGGGTTAAACGCGGCGGGGTGAAAACCCGGGACGCGCACAGCGTTATAGGCCCGGGACTGGTGATCCTCCTGGGGGTAGGGGAAGGGGACACGGCCGGCGACGCCGACCTCCTGGCTGAAAAGACGGCCAACCTGCGGGTGTTCCCTAACGAAGCCGGCAAATTCGACCGCTCGCTGCTTGACGTAAAAGGCGAGGCGCTGGTGGTATCGCAGTTCACGCTTTACGGCGACGCTTCAAAAGGCCGCCGCCCGGATTTTACCGCGGCCGCGAAGCCGCCCGAAGCGGAGAAGCTTTACGACTATTTTATTAGCGTCCTTTCCCGAAAAGCCATCCCGGTCAAGACCGGGGTTTTCGGGGCCGACATGGAAGTGGAAATAATCAACGACGGGCCTGTCACGTTATGGCTGGACAGCAGGGGATAGCCGGGAGCCGGGGACCGTCAAAGCACAGATGAAAAAAGAGTTTATATTAATTACGGCAATCGCTGCCGCCGCGGCTATAGCGGCCGGGTGCATAAACCCGGCTATGTTCAAAAAAGGCGCCTACGCTATAGACGACTGGGAAACCTGGACCGGGTGGAACGATGAATACGGCTCCAACGAGGTCAGGAATGACGGACTTTATTACCGCCTGGCGGCCAGGCAGGACGACAGCCGTGACGAACCTTCGGATGGTTACGCCCCGGGGCTTATACTTTCACGCGATATTTCAGGCGCGAAGTGGCAGGCCGACCTGGAAGCTGATTTTAAACTGCCCCCGGGCCAGATGAAGCGCTTCTCTTTCGGGATCTGGCTGGGGGGGGACGCCGCCAGGCCTTCCATAGGCAGCGCTTCCGCCACGCTGAAGCTCGTGGTGCAGCGCCAGAACGGCCCCAGGCCGCAGGACGATACCCTCACGCTGTTCTGCCTGCCAGGCGGAAAGTCTTTCCCGCTGCCTAAAAAA
>JAJZVJ010000368.1 GCA_021845705.1 bacterium | reverse complement strand
CGCTCCTCCCGGCACTGCGGTGTCGCTCCGCTCCACCCGCTTCGGCACAAAATCGCCTCAAAATATTCCCGAGGGGGCTTTTTCAGCAGACTGTTAGTTCAGTTCGAACTCTTCGCCCATGCCGGGGCATTTTACGTTCTTTATGCCTTCGGCCGCGAGGGCGGCGGAGAGGGCGGCGCGGGCTTCGGGATCGCCGTGCACCAGGAAGATGCCGCGGGCGGGGTTCGCGGCTTTTATGAAAGCGAGCAGGTCGTTCTTGTCGGCGTGCGAGGAGAAGCTGTGCATGGTGTCCACGCGCGCCCAGACCTCGTGCTGCATGCCGAAGATCTTGACGCGCTTTTCCCCGTCCTGCAGTTTGCGGCCCAGCGTGCCCTGCGCCTGGTAGCCTACCAGCAGTATGGTGGTGTTCTCTTTTTCGATGTTGTTGCGGAGGTGGTGCAAGATGCGGCCGCCTTCGCACATCCCGGACGCTGAGATTATTATCATCGGCCCGCCCTTGTTGTTCAGCGTCTGCGACTCCTCTTTGCTGCGCAGGTAATGGATATAGTCGAAGCCGAACGGGTCACCGTCGGCGTGGGCGTAGTTGAGGAACTTCGGATCGAAGCAGAGGTCGCCCTTGTGCTTGTTGAAGATCTCCGTCAGGCTGACGGCCATGGGGCTGTCAACGTAGACCGGGATCTCCGGCACCGTCTTATCGTGACGGAGTTTATCTATTATAAGGACCAGCTCCTGCGTGCGTTCCAGCGCGAAGCTCGGGATTATTATCTTGCCTCCCTCCTTCCAGGCGCGCCTTATGGTATCGGCGAGCTTCCCGGCGGCGTCGACGAGCGGTGCATGCAGCCGGTCTCCGTAGGTGCTCTCTATCACCAGGTAATCCGCGCCTTTCGGCGCGGCGGGAGTCTCAAGCAGCAGCGTTTCCTCACGGCCCAGATCGCCGGTGTAGACCAGGCGCCTGCGGCCGGCTGAAGTGTCTATGTCCAGCTGGGTCATGGAAGAACCCATCACGTGCCCGGCGTTAAGGAACGCGGCCGTTACACCGGGAACAGGCGCGAAGGCTTTGCCGTACTCCGCGTGTTCAAAATGCGAACCGGCCAGCTCGGCGTCTTCCTCGTCGTACATCGGCTCTATGGAAAGGTGCTCTTCGGCGTGCAGCTTGTTGTAGAACTGCGCGTCGCCTTGCTGCAGGCGGGCGGAATCGGCCATCATGATGGCGGCTATCTCGGCTGTCGACGGAGTGGCGTGGAGCGGGGCCGCGCAGCCCTTCTTGTAAAGCAGCGGCAGCAGGCCGCAGTGGTCCACGTGCGCGTGGCTGAGGATCACGGCGTCCACGGAAGACGGAGGGAAATGGAACGTGCGGTTCTTGGCGTCCGCGTCGCTGCGGTGCCCCTGGAACAGCCCGCAGTCCAGGAGAACCCGTTTCCCGCCTGTTTCAAGCAGGTGCCTGGAGCCCGTAACTTCCCCGGCCGCGCCGTGGAATGAGATCTTCGTTCTGTTGTCGTTCATTGTTTCCTTTTGATCCCGCGCGGAGCCGGGCCCCTCAGCGGGCCTCTGGTCTTGCGCATAAGTATCTCGTCGCTGCCGCTTATAACGAAATCCTTTAACAGGCCCGCTCTCTTATAACCGAGCCTGCGGTAGAACCGGATCGCCCCGCTATTGAACGAGGAGACGCAGAGAAAAACGTTCGGAGATTCCCTGAATATCCGCTTTTCGGCGTAAAGAAGCAGGGCTTTGCCGACCCCTTCCCCCCTGCACCCGGGAGAGACGCAGAGGGCCTGGATATAGCCCCGTAATGTCCCGTACATCGTAATTAACACCAGTCCTTTCAGTTCCCCGGAGCGCAGCGTCCCGTGCAGTTCCCTGTACGGGGTCCTTATGCTTTTCAGGCAGTCGGCGTAATTTATGCCCAGGCGCAGCCAGGGATCGGAGGAGGACATAAGCCTTGCGGCGGCGCGCATAGCTTCGGGGGAGGTGAGTCTGGCGATCTTGATATCGGTACCGGCCTGCATGGCTTAATAATACAAAATTCAGGCGGCCGGCCCGCAATGTTGGCCCGCAATGTTTTGCCCTCCCCCGCTTATTTTGTAAACTTCGGTCATGGCGCCTCAACGCAAGACACGCAACAAGATGCTGAAACCTTCGCAGGCCATACACGCCCTGCATCCCCAGGTCCCCAAGAACGAGGTTATCCACGCGCTCAGGGAGCGGGTTAAAGAACTGGACGCGCTCCATTCCACGGTCTGCGTGCTCCAGGACGACAGGCTTTCCACCAGGGAGGTGCTCGACCGGGTGGTCGGGCTTATCCCTCCCGCGTGGCAGTATCCCGCGATAACCGCCGGCCGCATAACCGTGGGCGGCGCCGAAAGCCGGAGCCCGGGCTTCGCGCGGACGCGCTGGCTGCAGGCCTGCGACTTCCAGGTAAGCCGGGAGATCTCCGGCCGCATAGAGGTCTATTATCTTAAGGAAATGCCGAAAGAAGCCGAAGGCCCCTTCCTGGCCGAAGAACGGAACCTCATCAATTCCCTGGCCGACATGCTCCGCGTCTATTTTGAACGCAAACTGGCGTCTAAGGAACTGATGGACGCCCATAACGACCTGGAACGCCGCGTCAGGGAGCGCACGGCGGAACTGGAAAAACTGAACTCCGCCCTGAAGGCCGAAGTCAGGGAACGGGAACTGCGCCAGAAGGAAATACTTTCGTACCAGGAAAAGCTGCGCGGGCTCTCCGCCGAACTTATACTTACCGAGGAACGCGAGCGCAGGGAAATAGCCACGGACCTGCACGACATAATAGGCCAGACGCTGGCCATGGCCAAAATGAAAGCCGGCGCGCTGCGCGCCTATTGCACCGCGGCCGAAGCCTCCTCCGACCTGAAGAACCTCACGGGTTTCATAGACGAGGCCATCCTGGCCACGCGCAACCTTACCTTCCAGCTGGCCTCCCCTATCCTGTACGAGCTGGGGCTGGAAAGCGCTCTCGAGCGCCTGGCCGAGGATACCGGCAGGCGTCACAAGCTAGTGTAGTGTCCAACAAATAGATGGACAAGCGTTGCGGAATAAGTTAAGCTGGAGTGGTGCCACAATCTACTCCAGCCCTGCAACTAAAAGAAGCAGACCAACAGCAACTCCACCAGTGGGTGT
>JAJZVJ010000367.1 GCA_021845705.1 bacterium | reverse complement strand
AAGACCATCTGCCCCGCGCCGTATTTTTTGACGCCGGCTATGGCAAGCACCTTGTTTAGTTCCGTATTGTTAAGGCCGCTGAAAAAAGAGACCTGTTTTAGAAGAGTGGATACCATTTGTTTTTTTCTCCTCGATTTTTACACCGCCTACCGGGTTCCTTTATAATTATATAAATTTATCAAGGCAGGACGCGGTATTACGTGTCAGCGCAGGCGGGCGTGAGGAAAGGGAGCAAGCCGCTGGATAAAGCGCTAGCGGAGGCGGTGGGCTACCGAATCGCGGAAAAAACTAAAAAAGCGGCCCCTGAATTTTTTTATGTTCGCGACGATAGCGCTTCCGCTGTCGTGGCCCGGGGTGTCGGTCACGAATTTGAAGACATAGCACTTCTTTCCGAATTTCCGGCAGGCCTGGATGAAAGCGGCCGCTTCCATATCCGCCAGCTGTGTTTTCCCTGCCACCCTGCGCCTTTCGGCGGCCTTGAGCGTGGGGCGGTCGAGCGTGGCGATGGCGGCCAGGGGGAAGCCTTCCATGATGTCGGGAATATGCGCGTGCGGCGCCTTGGAACGCAGCCCGGGTCTGTCGTATTCCACGGCCAGGCCGACGTGAAGGTTCGCGCCCAGAGGGAGAGCCCGGGAGGTGGCGCCGGCGGCCCCCAGGTTGACCAGCGAAACAGGGGAGAACTTCATGCAGGCGTAGGCCGCGGCCATAGCGGAGTTGGCTTTGCCTATCCCGGAAATGACGGCCACCAGGCCGCCGGCCCGGTACACCGGGAAAGGTTTTGCCGGGACTTTGTAAAGCGAAAGGCCTTTGATGAACGGCTCCGCCTCCAGCAGCGTAGCGAAAACGAGGCAGGTTACAGGAGCTTTTCGCATCTGTCCTCCAGCACCTTGAAAGCCTTTCTGCCGGTCCCGCCCAGGGAAACGGAAAAATCGTTTACATAAAGCTTGATGTGGGCGTCGATGATCCCGTCGCCGGCGCCGGGCGCGTTAGCGCGGATAAAGGCCCTGGATTCGGCGGGATTGGCGCGGGCGTACAGCACGGAATCCCTGATCAGTCCCTCGATGGTCTCCTTCAGGGCGAGCGTCTCAGGGTCTTTTCTGACCGCCATGCAGCCGAGCGGGATGGGGCAGCCGGTTTCTTTTTCCCACCAGTCCCCGAGGTCCGCTACTTTCGCGCAGCCGTAGTCCTGGTAAACGAACCGGCCTTCGTGGATGACCAGCCCCGCGTCATATTTCCCGGAGCGCACGCCCGGCAGTATCTGGTCGAAGCGCACTTCGAAAAGGTTCTTAAGTTCAGGGTTCCAGCTTTTCATCAGCAGCAGGGCGGTGGTGTTGGCGCCGGGGACCGCTATCCTGGACCCGGCGCCGAGGGAATGGCCCCGGGCGGCAACCACCAGCGGGCCGCAGCCGAACCCGACGGCCCCGCCGGAATCAAGCAGCTCGTAGTGCTCTTTCAGCCGCAGGTAGGCGCCGGAGGAAAGCTTGGTTACGGGGAAGCGGCGCGCGAAAGCGGCCGTGTTCAGGGCTTCCACGTCGTCGATATGCGCGGAAAAAGAGCAGCCGCGCAGGTCTATGCGCTTATGCAGCATGGCCTCGAAAATAAAGGTGTCGTTTGGACAGGGCGAGAAAGCTAGCGAAAGGCGGGTCATTTATGCGCCTTTCCAGGGCGGCGGTCCAGGACCTTATAGTCCGAATCCCGCAGTACCGGTATTTTCCCCGCGTTCCTGATCAGGTCGATGAAGTCACCCATCCCGGCCTTGGTCCCGGAGCCGGTAGCCTGCACGACTTTTTCCTCGGTAAGAACGCCGCCCATGTCGTTGGCTCCCATGGCAAGGGCGATCTGGGCCAGTTTAAGCCCCTCCGTCAGCCAGCCGGCCTGGATGTAGCGGATATTATCGAGGAAGATGCGGGAGACCGCGACTATTTTTAAATAATCTATCCCGGTCGCGGGAGCCATCCCCTCCAGTTTGGTGCGTTTAGGGGAAAAGGACCAGGGAATGAAGGCGCGGAACATGCCGGTCTCGTCCTGCACTTCGCGCACGGTCTTAAGGTGGCCGACCCTTTCCGTTAAAGTTTCGCCCATGCCGTAGGTCATGGTGGCGGAAGATTTCATGCCGCGGGCGTGCAGGGCGCGCATTACCTTTACCCACCCGGCTTTGTTTATTTTCCTCGGGCTTACCCTGGCCCGTATCCGGTCCACGAGGAGGTCCGCGGCGCCGGGTACGGAATCCAGGCCGGCGGCCTGCAGCTCGCCGATCACGCGGTCAAGCGGGAGGGCGCTTTTCTTCGATATATGGTCCAGTTCGCTGGGTGAGAAGGAGTGGAGGCAGACGGCGGGAAACCGCTTTTTTATCTCCCTGAGCATGCCGGTATACGTGCCCAGCGTGTGCCGGGGATGGAGGCCGCCCTGCAGCATTACCTGTGTCCCCCCCCGCTCCGAGAGTTCTTTGACCTTGGCGAGTATTTCCGGCAGGGAAAGTTCGTAGGGCTTAAGCGCGGCCGCCCCGGCGTGGAAGGCGCAAAAATCGCAGGCGGCTTCGCAGATATTGGTGTAATTGATTATGCGGTCCAGGATAAAGCCCACCGTCTCGTCCGGGTGGATAAGCTTTCTCCTCTCGTCGGCGGCGGCGCCAAGTTCCAGCGGGTCCCAGGAGAAAAGGCCTAGAGCCTCCGCCGGCGTGACGCGCCCGCCGGAGGATATTTTTCTTCGCAGTTTTTCTTTTGCCTTCATAGCTCAGCGAATTCCAGACTTTTAACTTCTTTCAGCAGCCCCAGTTCCGAGGCGGCCGAGAAATAATACTTCAACGCGTCCTTCCGGGCTTCGGTGAAGTCGTAGCGGAGGGTTTCAAGGTATGCGTTTATGTCGCAGGTTACAGCCGGGTATTTCCGCGCGGCTTCGGCCGCCAGTACCGGGCGTTCGCGCGCGAGGCAGTTAAGGGAGGCGCGGTAGGAGTTAACTACCGCCCTGACCGCTTCCGGGCAGACCCCGACCGCGCTTTTGGCTACCGCGAAGACAGCGAAGACTACGGGGCGGCCTGTCTTTTGCAGCCAAAGTTCCCCCAGGTCGTACCTGTACGGGGCGGCGTCCGCCTCCGGGGTCATAGCGTCGTCGCCTATAAGCAGCGCGGCGTCAAAGGCTTTAAGG
>JAJZVJ010000366.1 GCA_021845705.1 bacterium | reverse complement strand
TCGCCGCCAAGACCGGCTACCCGATGGACATGCTTGAACTGGACCTCGACATGGAGGCCGACCTCGGCATAGACACCGTTAAGCAGGCGGAACTGTTCGCCGCCATACGCGAAAATTATTCCATTCCCCGCAGGGATAATATTTCCCTTAAGGACTACCCGACCATCCGCCACTGCATCAAGTTCGTCATGGAAGAAACGGGCGGGGCCTTTGGGGATCAAGGATCTAAAATCGGGAATACGGCGGCTGCGCCGGTTCAGGCGCCTAAAGCGGCATCCGCCCCGGTTCCCGATTCCAGGCCTTCGATTTCCGCGGCTTCTTCGGTAAGCCAGGACGCGGTGCAGGCCGAGATACTTACAATGATCGCCGCCAAAACCGGCTACCCGATGGACATGCTTGAACTGGACCTCGACATGGAGGCCGACCTCGGCATAGACACCGTTAAGCAGGCAGAACTGTTCGCCGCCATACGCGAAAATTATTCGATACCCCGGAGGGATAACATTTCGCTCAAGGATTACCCGACCATCCGCCACTGCATCAAGTTCGTCCTGGAAGAAACGGCGGCAGCCGCGGCCCCGGTTTCCGCTCCCGCGGCGGACCAGCCCGCGGCCGGACCCTCTGTACAACCCGAGCTGCTCGACCTGAACGCCGCCGCGGCGAAGAAACCGGCGGAGAAACAGCCCAGGCAGGAATATCCGAAGCGCCATATCCGGCACGTGCCGGTGGTGATACAGGCCCCGGTAGAGCAGGAAGTTATAAAGAAACTTACGCCAAAGCGTCCGGTAGTCATCTTCGCCGAGGATCTGGACCTGGCCAAGGCTTTCCGCGCCGAGCTTAACAAACACCGGGCCGATTCCTATATCTTCACCCCGGCCAAGACCAAGGTCAAGGACACCATAACCGTCGACTTCAAAGACGTTCCCGCGCTGGAGAAGGCCCTGACCGACTTCGCCGCAGCGCATCCGGACACCCAGGGAATAGTTTACCTCGCCGGCTGCATGGTAAAATCCCTGTCGCCGGAGACCGCGGCGCTCGAGGACCTTAAGCGCTACGCCCTGCCGCTGTTCCTGGCGGCGAAGCATTTCGGCGCCGGGCTCCTGAAAGCGGACCATGGCCATACCACGTTCCTGGCCGTGGTAACCACGCTGGACGGCGGCTTCGGCTACAAGACCAGGGACGCGTACGACCCGATATACGGCGCCATACACGGTCCCACGCTGTGCCTGCGCAAGGAATTCGAGAACAGCATCGTAAAACTGCTCGACTTCGAGCCGAGCTCCTCCAACCAGACCATAGTGCAGAAGACCTTCTACGAGATACTGTACTCGGACAAGCGCCTCGAGATAGGCTACGCGGACGGCAAGCGCTGGACGCTTGTAGGCAAACCGGCCGCGCTGGACAGATCGCGCCAGACAACGCAGCTGGAGGGCAAGAACGTACTAGTGACCGGCGGCGGCCGCGGCCTGGGCGCCCTGTTCTCCAGGATGCTGGCCGAACAGCACAAGCCGAACCTGGTCCTGCTCGACATAATAGACCTTAGCGACAAGGCTAAACGCCTCACGGTCATGAGCGCGGACGAGCTTAAGGCCTACAAGACCGGCGAACTCTGGAACGAGATAAAAGCCACGGTCGAGAAGCCGACGCCCGCCATACTCGAGCGCGAGTTCACCAAGCTCAAGGACGCGGCCGACATGCACAAGAACCTGGAGGCCATCCGCGCCCTCGGCGTGAAGGTCTCCTATTACCGCTGCGACCTTAATAACATCGAAGCCTTCAACGGAGTGATGCAGAACATAAAGACCGATATCGGCCAGGTGGACGGCGTCGTACATTTCGCGGGTCTCGAGCGTTCCAAGCTCGCCGTGGACAAGACCGTGGAAGAGTTCGTCCTGATCTTCAAGACCAAGTCCGACTCGGCCATCAACCTGTGGAAGTCCGGCGTGGCCAAGGAAAAGGGCTTCTGGCTGATGGTCTCCTCCATAGCCGGCAAGTTCGGCAACCTGGGCCAGACCGACTACGCGGCGGCCTCGGATTACATAGCCAAGTTCTGCCTCAGCCAGGCTAACCGCGGCGTGCGCGCTTTAAGCGTGGACATGACCGGCTACGCGCAGATAGGCATGGGCGCCAGGCCCGGCGTGGAAGCCTTCCTGAAGTCGCAGGAAATGGACTTCCTCTACCCGGAGGAGGGCATGCAGGTGATGATAGACGAGCTGGCCTACGGCAAGGTCCCGGAGATAATCCTCTCCGGCAGCCTCGGCAAGATGGACTGGGACAAGCAGCTGCAGTTCGAGCCCAATTTCTCCACCTCGGCCTCGACGGGCTTTCACTTCGCGCCAAGGCTGGAAGACCTGGTGAAGGGCCAGTCGCTCTCGGCCTCGAAGGAGTTTTCCATCGAGCAGGACCCTTTCCTGCTGGACCACTCCATAAACGGGACCCCTTACGTTCCCGGCGTGATAGGGCTCGAGACTTTCGCCGAGGCCGCGGCCATAGTTAACGGCGCGCCGCCCAAGGCCCTTATCGGCGTCCGCTTCGCGGTGCCGATAAAGCTCCTGCGCAATAAGCCGGCCGACGTAAAGATTAAGGCCGCCGCCGGGGCCGACGGCCTCGAGCTGCGCCTGGAATCGGACTTCATCAGCCCGAAGGGCCTGCGCCTGGGAACTACCCGCACCCACTTCAAGGGGACGGCCGCGGCCGACGCCATCTCTAACTGGAAGAGCTCCGCGCGCCCCGTACTCCCGAAGACGAAAAAATACAAGACCGACCAGCAGACCATCTACAAGACGTATTTCCACGGTCCCAGCTTCCAGGTCCTGGACGGCATACTTTCAGTGGAAAAGACTTCGGTGCTGGCGGTGTTCAAGCGGCCGGCCGCCCCGCTCTGGAAACACGGGACCCAGAAGCTGGTCTTCCACCCGCTCGTATTCGAAGCTCTCTTCCAGGCCTGCGGCTGGCGCGATATCCAGTTCGACAGGCGCATGGCCCTGCCCGACGCCGTAGGCGCGGCCGTCGTCTACGACCATGAACCCCTGGACCCGGAAACGCTCTTCCTCTACGGAGTATTCAAGGGACGCACCGAGGACAACCGCAGCCTGTACGACGCCTGGGCGTTCGACGCCGACTTCAACCTCGCGGCCGAGCTCCGCGATTACGCGATGATCC
>JAJZVJ010000365.1 GCA_021845705.1 bacterium | reverse complement strand
CCGATCTGCGGCTTTCACGCCGGCTTTGTCCCCGGAGGCCATCATGGCGGCCGCGAAGTCGTTGGCCACATTGAGGAACTGGGGGAGGGCGGCGGTTTTCACCAGGCTCTGCGTGTAGCCCTCGTTCTGGTTCTCGTAGTGGTTGGCGTACGCGTCAACGGCGGTAACGCCAAGCTGCTCGGCCGACATGGCGGGGTTGGCCATCAGGGGGGTGAGCAGGTCGTTGTAGGTATAGCCGTCGCCGGGTTCGGTCTCTTCCGAGCCCACTATATACGGAACATAGTTCTTTATCTCATAGACGACTTCCGGCATCTGCATAAGGCAGGCGTCGGAACCGTACACGTCCACGCCGCCGGCGGCCTTAAGGAGCAGGCCCATCTGGGGGGTGTTTATGTGGTTGCCGGTCTCGTCGTCATAGGAGATGCCTTTGGAAACGAGCGCGCGGCCTTTGTCCCAGCCGGAACCGTGGTTCCAGATGATAAGCATGTATTTCTTGGCGGGATAGTTGGTCTTGGACCAGTTAACGAAGTCCACAACGCTCTTGTAATCGCCCATGTCCACTTTGCCCAGGTCCTGCAGCATGGGGGAGGTCACGGTGCTGGTGTTGTTGTCCTTCTTAATAAGGAAGCGGCGGGTCCCGAGCCAGGGGGTGGCGCCGTAGCCGGACACAAGGCCGGTTTCGGTCACGACGTTGACTTTATCGGTGGAGCCGACCATTTCCATCTCGTTCATATCCTTAAGGGCGTACGGCTCAAGGTTGTTCTTGCCGTTGATGAAGACCATTATGGTCCACTCTTTGGCGGCTTTGGAGGGAGCGGTTTTCTCCACAGCCGGGGTGGCCGCGGGGATATTCAGCTCCAGGTTGGCTATTTCATCTTGAAGGGTAGCTTTATTGGGGGTGTCAAAAGTTATTCCAGCTGACACCAGGTTGGCTGCTGACGCTACTATCGCTAACGCTGCGGTTACTTTCCTGAACATTACTTCCTCCCGTACTGCGGCTTGGTCTTGTAGTGTGCGCTACATTTATATTTTAAGCACTACCTTGATTATAATCAAGACCAAAGGGCCTAGTCAATAGCTAGGCTTTGGGCCTATTGCATTTTGGGCCTTAAGGCCCATGGACAAGTCAAGGCTTCATTGGAGAGGGGCCTATGCATTCTCAAAAAACCGGAAAACATGTTTTTTTATTTAAATCAGGGCGCAGACTAAAAGACCTACCAGCCGCGGCGAATGGCCCCGCGCCTGTGGGCCGTTTAATTTAACTTTCGGGGTCTTTCGCCTCTATAGGCCGCGGGCGCTTACTGGTAAACTATCCGTACAGTCTTTACCCGGAGGTATCAATGAAAAAAGTTCCCGCGTTCCTTATTTTGTTCGCTCTTTCCGCCCCGCTCATGGCCGCAGATACGGCCGAAAGGGCCCCGCAGCTCCCCCCCATAGACGCGGGGACCATACTAAACCAGATAAACCAGCACCCCTTCCCCGCGCCCGCGCCAACCACCCTCGACACCTGTGTTTACTCCGGTTTTGAGGCGGGCAATTGCCGCTTCAAGTGCCAGAGCGGGGCCCTTCTGACCGAACCGAGCACCATCCCCGGCTCGAATGCGGGCTGCGCCATAGAGATAGTCCGCCCCATACAGGCGCAACCTTTCAAAGCGCTGACCAAAGCGGACCTCAACTGGAAAAATATCAGCCTCGCCTCGACCGACGGCGCCAGGATAATCGTGGACTACGCCTCCTCTTTCTATGACGGGAACTTCACCGCGGACCCCATGTGGATAACCGTCTCAAGCCCCCGTTTCACCGGCGGTGAAAAGGTCCGCGCCGTGATAATGACCTATTACGAGAATTCGTATATGGCCGGCAAGCTGAAGGATACCCGGGAAGTGGACCTTCCCTATAACGGCCAGGCCTTCCAGGCGAAGACCGGCGGGGTCAGCATTATAGAAAGCCTCCACGTGGGCTACGGCTTCAACTGCGTCATGCGCCAGGAAATGGCCATAGTGGTGGACGGCCGGTGGCTGACCGACCCGGCCAACGGCACGCATAACTTCAGGTTCCAGATGTCACGGTAACCGGCGGGCACCTACGCGGACAAGGCGGTTTTTATGGTGTCCGCGTGTATCCGTACGGTATCGGAAAACTTTTTAGCATAGCCCCCGGAAAGCACCAGCGCCACAGGCACCCCCCGCAGCCGGCATTCGCCGAAGACAAAAGCGTCCCGCTTCCGGATCCCTCCCCGGGTGAGGCCCAGCCTGCCGAGGAGGTCCCCCTTGTAGACATCCGCCCCGGCCACATACACCGCCAGACCGGGCTTAAATTTTTTTATCGCCCCGCGCAGCCCGCGCCTTAGCAGGGCAAGATAAGCGGCGTCGCCTGTGCCCGGGCTTAACGCCGTATCCAGGGAGCTTTTTTCCTTTTTTTCCGGGTAAGTCCCGGCTCCGTGCATGGAAAAAGTAAACACCCGCTTGTCTCCGCGGAAGATCGCGGCGGTACCGTTGCCCTGGTGGGCGTCCAGGTCTATCACCATGGCGCGCTTTATCCGGCGCTCCTTTAAAAGCTTTTTAATGGCCACGGCTATATCGTTCAGAAGGCAGAAGCCCTCGCCGTGCCCCCTGAAAGCGTGGTGCGAGCCGCCGCCGCAGTTTATGCCTATGCCGGTTCCCAGGGCCAGCCTGGCCGCGAGCATGGTCCCCCCCACGTTCATTGCGTGCGCGCGGACCACGGCGCGGGTGATCTTAAGCCCGGCTCTCGCGCTGTCCTCCGCGGTAAACCTGTGGTCAAGCAGTTTATCCACCCAGGCCCGGCTGTGGGCCAGAAGAAGGTCGGCTCTGGAAGGAGCCGCCGGGGAGATAACGTCTTTTTTATAAACCGCCCCTTCTTTCAGAAGCAGCCTGAGCGCGGCCTCGAATTTATCCGCCCTGAAAACATGCCCCGGCGTCCTGGCCGTGTAATATCCGGAAAAGACTATTTTGGGAGAGTTTTTACCTGCAGCGCCGGCCATTTACCGCCTCCGTTACACCAGTACCAGCGCCAGCATGAAAGCGGCGACTATCATCCCCGCCGTCCTGGCGAACCAGACCCCGTAAAGCGGGAAGAGGGCTTCCCCGGCGTAAACGGGGATGGACGCGGCAAAGGCGCCGCGCTCGTTCAGTTTTGTCCTGGACGACACCCTGCCCCAGGGGTCTA